>JAHZHM010000099.1 GCA_019420265.1 Clostridiales bacterium | reverse complement strand
GACATGCAAGAAACACCTGGTGCTGATTGGCGCGGGGAAAATCGGCTGCGGCTATTTGGCGGATCTATTTGGAAACGCGGGCTATTCGCTGACGTTTCTCGTGCATAACCCGGTGCAGACCCAGAAAATGCGGGAGCAGGGCTACTATACGCTGTTCATCACGGGCGAGCAGTCCGGGGAGACGACAAAGCAGAAGGTCTCGGGCTATGAGGCTTGCCAGACAAACTATGCCTCCCTGCATACCTACCCCGGCGCCTTCCCAGAGCTGGCCGAGCTGCTGGCGGATGCCATCAAGAAGCGCTGCGCCCTTGGCCTTTCGGATACGCTGGATGTGCTGCTCTGCGTGAACGTCATCGATGCGTTCGAGCAGTTCGATTCCCGCATCCGCGCCAAGCTTTCGCAGCAGGAGCAGGCATACTATGAGAAATATATCGGCCTGGTGCGCACGCTGACCTTCCGCGGCGGCTTCATTCCGCAGCCCGAGCAGCTGGCTGAGGATGAGCTGGCCGTCTGGGCCTCGGATTACCCGGATTTGCCCGTGGATAGAGAGGCATTTAAGGGGGAGATTCCCGAAGGGGTCAACCTGCGGCTGATGGATAAGATGGTGGGCAGAGCTGTGGCAAAAGTCTGGTGCGGCAATGTGCGCAGCTGTTCGCTGGCCATGCTTTCGGCAAAATGGGGCTTCACCTACACGAACGAGGGTGCAGGCGTCGCCTATATCCGAAAATGCGTGGATGCCTGCCAGGAGGAGGCCACCCAGGGCGTCTTGCTGGAATATGGCTTCACCCGGGAGGATTTGGCTTTGGGCGCCCGGGCGCAAAAGGGGGAGAATTGGTGGGCGCGCATGCTGGATGACGGCATGCCGGATGCGATTTTCCGCGTCGCGGCAGACCCCATCCGCAAGCTTTCCAGAAAAGACCGGCTGACCGGCCCGGCGCTCTGTTGCTTAAAACACGGCATCTTGCCCTATTTCCTGGCGCGCGCCATCGCCTATGCCTTTTTCTATCGGCATCCGGACGATGCGGCTTCGATGGAGATTGCCGCCTATCTGGAAAAAGAGGGCATCGATGCGGCCATCGAGAAATATTGCCAGCTAGATCTGGAAAATGAGCAGGAAAAACTGCTGCTGCAGATGGTGCGCGGGCATTATTACGAGATTTTGGATTGGGATCCGATGGAGCTCGAACAAAAGCCAGTATAGAGTAAAACAAAAAAAGAAGCGGCTTGCCGCTTCTTTTTTTTCATGCAGGAAATTTTTTATTCATAAAACTCCGGCGCTTTGCGCAGGGAGGCAAATTGCTGGGCATCATGCGGGAAAATGATGGTGGCATCATATTTTTCCTGAATCTGGTGCAGCTGTTGGATG
>JAHZHM010000098.1 GCA_019420265.1 Clostridiales bacterium | reverse complement strand
TACCATTATTCCTTGTATTGCAGTCACACATCTCTCGCCGCCAAAACCGCTTTGCGCACACTCAGTTTTTGTGTCGTGCTAAGGGCGCGGGCTACCCGGCCCGGGAAAGCGGCTGGAAAAAATCACCCAATACTTACCAATAAAAAGAGCAGAAAGATTTCTGCTCCTCTTCTTATCTGTGCTTTTTTTCCTAGAGTTTCATCAAGCGCCTATTTCGCACAATATACCTCGATGGCCTTGCGCGTAAATTCCGCCGTGCCCTCGCCGCCTGCGCCGTCAATATTGCGCTTCATGCGCGCATCGCCGGTATACATCTCGCCCAGTCCGCTCAGTATCTGCTTGGTGCAGGTGTAGAAATGCTCTGAGATGAAATCCTGAAGCGCTCGGATTTGTTTCTGCGCTTGCTCTCCCGCGGGCGAAAGATGCCGCAGCGCGCCCATTTGCGCAAACAAATCCATCAGCCCCTTGGCGCTGCTTTGCATATCCTGCCCGTTTTTCCGCCGCTGCTCATATTCCCGGTAGGCATCGGTCCCTCCCCATTTTTCCTTTACTTCCTCTGCATACTGGCGGAAATCATCCTGCCGAAAAACATCAAGTTCCATGATATTCTCTCCTTCTTTCTGAATTTTTTTGGCGTAGGAAATCAGCGTCTCGATGCGGCTCTTCTTTTTCTCCAGCAGCAGGATTTGCTGCTCCAGCGCCTTTTTTGGGGAAAAGGCCGGGTTATCCAGCATTGCGCGGATTTCCTTTAGCGGAAACTGCAGTTCCCGAAACAGCAAAATATTGCGTAAACGGCGCAGAGCAGCATCGTCGTAGAGACGGTAGCCTGCTTCTGTGGTCTGCGAGGGTTTTAACAGGCCAATGGCATCATAGTAATGCAGCGTGCGCACGCTGACCCCCGTTAGTTCGCTCACTTCTTTGACACTTCGCATCGCGCTTTCTCCTCCCTTGCCTCTCATTTTAGAGCATGACGCAGCGTGAGTGTCAAGCAAAATTTCCCGGGCAATGCTGTTGACATTCGCTTTTGGAGATGTTAGACTAAATAAAACAAACCGAAGAGGGAGAGGAAGTAGCTTCGCCCAGCCTGGCAAAGAGAGCTGCGGAGGGTGTAACCGCGGCGCAGGAAGCAAAAGCGAATGGTCTCCTGAGGGCGAGCCGAAAGAATTTCGATTAGGCGAGACGGGCGCGGCGCTCCGTTACCAAGGGCCAGCATATGATAGTATGCGTGAGAGGGCGCGTTCGCGTCAAGCTGGGTGGCACCGCAGGAGTTTATGCTCTTGTCCCCGCAACAATTCTGTTGGGGATAGGAGTTTTTTTATTGCCGCCAGATGCGCCGTGCAATAAAAAAGAGTTTCCCCGAAAAAAGCAAAAG
>JAHZHM010000097.1 GCA_019420265.1 Clostridiales bacterium | reverse complement strand
ATGTCGATCACATGATAAGCCAACCGCGCCGCGCTTTTGGGGCCAATCCCCGGCAGCCTGGCAAACCATTCGGCCAGCTTATTCATGGCCTCAATTCCAAACATGCTTAAAACAGCCCTCCAAGGTTCATTCCGCCGGTCACTTTTGCCATTTCCTCTTCGGAAAGCTGGTCTGCTTTGGCCATCGCCTCGTTAACCGCCGCGATGATGAGATCTTGCAGCATCTCAATATCATCCGGGTCCACAACTTCCTGGGCAATCGTCAGGTTTTTCAGCACTTTCTTGCCCGAGACAACCGCGCTGACAACGCCGCCCCCAGCGCTTGCCTCCACTTCCTTTTCTTCCAGCTCTTCCTGCACCCGCGCAATGTTAGCCTGCATTCTCTGCGCCTGCTGCATCATATTCTGCATCCCGCCGCCCATGCCCGGCCGGAATCCTCCGCTTCTCTTTGCCATACTCAAAAACTCCTTACTCGTTTTAATCTATTATATCAATAGTATCTTCCTGATACAACTCTTCCTGTGCGCTTTCCTGCTGAATCTGCAGGCCAATTTTTCTGCCCAGCTGCTCCTCCAGCATCTTTTCGATCTCCGCCTTGAGGCCGCTCCCCTCAAACATGCGCAGCATCGCCGGATTGCCACCAGCTAGCGTCAGCTGCATCCTCGTTTCTGCTATCGGCCGCATGCCGCTCAAAAATGGCTTTGCACTTGGATTCTTGGCGCAGTATTGCTGCATGGCCTTCCATGCCTCTCCCTCTTCCGGCGCTGCATCTATCGCCTCTGCTTGGGGCTCTGCCTTCTTCTCGCTCTGCTCTTCTAAACGCGCCTTGGGCTCGGCTCGCTTTTTCTGTTCCGCCGGCGCTGCTGGTCTTGCGCCGCCGGATCCGGCGGCAAATCCGCCCTGCTCCAGCTGCGCTAGCTTGCGCTCCAGCTTTTCAATGCGGTATTCCAGCGCCGCTGCGCTATCCGCTTCCCCCTCCGGCAATAAAAACCGCAGCACCGCGCTCTCCAGCACAATCTCCGGCTTCGCGGCAAACCGGATATTGCCCTGCGCCGCCGAAAAGATCTCAACGCCGCGCAGCAAGGTCTTTTTGCCCATCTTGCCGCCGGCCTGCCAAAGCGCGCTCTGCTCTTCCGCTCCCGAAACAGCCTCTAACAACATCTTATGAAAGCAGTCTAACATCTGCCCCACCAAAATGCCCGCCTCAATTCCACTATCTAAAATGGCCGTCAGCTGCGCAAGCGCGGCGCGCTCATCATATTCCGCCATCGCCGCTATCAGGGCGTAGAGCGCCGTATAGCCGGCGTAACCCAGAACTTCGGAGACCAGATCCTCATCGATCTCGCTCGAAAAAGAACAGCATTGATCGAGAATGGTCAGCGCATCTCTCAGCGCACCGTCCGAGGCGGCGGCAATCTGCATGAGCGCGCTTTTTTGCGCCCGAACGCCCACGTTTTTCGCGACCTCTTCCAGCCTGGCCGCAATATCCCCCTCCTCAATGCGGCGGAAATCAAACCGCTGGCACCGGGAAAGCACGGTCTTGGGCAGCGCCGCCAGTTCCGTCGTCGCCAAAATAAAGACGACATGCGCCGGCGGCTCTTCCAGCGTCTTTAACAGCGCGTTAAAGGCAGAGCCCGTCAGCATATGCACCTCGTCGATGATATAAACCTTGTATTTTCCCTTTGCGGGCAAAAGCCCAGCCTTATCCCGAATATCCCGGGCATTTTCGACGCTGTTATTGGAAGCCGCATCCATCTCGATGATGTCGATCATCGCGTCTTCCAGTGCGGCCTTGCAGTTCTCGCATTCCAGGCAGGGCTCCCCATCCTTTGGGTTCAGGCAGTTCAGCGCGCAAGCCAGAATTTTCGCTGTGCTCGTTTTGCCCGTGCCCCGGGGCCCGGAAAATAGGTAGGCATGGGAGGGCTCTCCTGCGCTCACCTGGTTTTTGAGCACCGTCGCAACCACTTCCTGCCCCTTTAAATCCTCAAACCGGCGCGGACGGAACCGCCGATATAATGCTTTATGCGCCATGTCCTTCTCCTTCATTTTGCTGATCTTATTATATCAAATCTGTGTGCAAATAAAAAGAGGCCGCAAATGTCGCCTCTATACAAAGCTTTTTATTTTGCTTTTCACAAAATACCTTTCCGGCTATTCACGGTCATAATAGAATAACTCCCCGGGCTCACATTCCAAAATATCACAAAGAGCTTCCAAATTACTGAACTTAATTGCCCCAGTCTCATTGTTGACCATACGGTTGAAATTTCCATAACTCATTCCTAATTGTTTGTATAGCCAATACTTGCTTTTCCCTTTTTGCTCTAATTTTTCTAAAATGCATAGCTTCAGCATATTCCCTCCACATTATCTTATGTATTAATCAGATAATATGGCATATCTCATCTTTACAAATAGACTTATAGATTATATAATGTATAAGTCTATATTCAGTTATACGAGGAAAACATGCAAAAAACTTTCCAAACAATTACCTGTTGCTTTACTGGGCACCGCCCAGTAAAACTCCAAAAATCCGAGTCCGATATTCGCTTCGCACTTCAAAACGAGATTGCGCTTGCCTTAAATGATGGCTATACTATCTTCCTAACCGGGATGTCACGCGGA
>JAHZHM010000096.1 GCA_019420265.1 Clostridiales bacterium | reverse complement strand
ACGAAAGTCGTTACCACAGGCATGAATACCATGGTGATGCCCGTAATCACGCCGGGGACCGTCAGCGGGAAGATCACCTTGCGCAGCACCTGCCATTTGTTTGCCCCCAGATCCTCTGCGGCCTGGATATAGCTCTGGTCTATCTTGGAAAAGACAGAGGAGATGGGCAGCAGCATGAAAGGCAGGAAGTTATAAACCAGCCCCATGATGACGGCGCCTTCGGTATTGAGCAGCTCCTGCGGCGGAAGGCCGAACCAAGCGAGAAACTGGTTGATCGGGCCGTTATAGTCGAGCAGTGCTCTCCAGGCATAGGTGCGCAGCAAAAAGTTCATCCACATGGGAATGACGAACATCAGATTGACGATGGCGCCAACCTTGCTCTTGAGTCGGGAGAGAATGAGCGCTGCCGGATAAGCCAGAATAAGGCAGATGATCGTCGTGATGACGGCATATTCCAAAGAACGCCATAAAACCGAGAGATTTTCCGGCGAGAGCGCCTGTTTCAGATATTGTGTCGTGAAGATGATCTCCCCGGTATCCGTCGTCGTAAAAACGGCATAGACGAAAATCAGAATGAGCGGGACGACCGTGAACAAAATCATCCAGACCAGATAGGGGAGCGCAAAAAACTTCTTTTTCAATGCTCTGCCTCCTTATGCGTCTGCGGCATCATACTGGGAGCGATCCATGATGTGGATATCATCCGGATCCAGCGTGATGCCCACGCGGCTGCCCACCTCGGCGGGATCCGTGCTCTGCACCAGCCATTCGTGCCCATCCTCGCCCTGGATGCGGATTTCATAGTGCACGCCCATGAAAACCAGAGAGGAGACCGTGCCGTTGATGGTGCTTTCGCTGGGGGCGACGAGCTTGATATCCTCCGGGCGGATGACGACGACGATGTTCTCATCCTCGTTATAGCCGCGGTCCACGCACTCGAATTCCCGGCCGGAAAACGCCACGAGATAGTCTCTGCGCATTTTGCCGTATAAAATGTTGCTCTCGCCGATAAAATCGGCCACGAAAGAGTTTACGGGCTCGTTATAGATGCCCACTGGCGTATCGATCTGCTGGATCATGCCCTCATCCATGACGGCAATGGTATCCGACATAGAAAGCGCCTCTTCCTGATCGTGCGTCACATAGACAAACGTGATGCCCAGCTGCTTTTGCATGCGCTTTAGTTCCAGCTGCATATCCTTGCGGAATTTCAGATCCAGCGCGCCCAGCGGCTCATCTAACAGCAGCACTTCCGGCTCATTTACCAGCGCCCGGGCGATGGCAACGCGCTGCATCTGGCCGCCCGAAAGCCTGTCG
>JAHZHM010000095.1 GCA_019420265.1 Clostridiales bacterium | reverse complement strand
ATGGCGAGATCTGTTTTCCCTGAAGCAGTCGGGCCAAGAATGACAATGAGTTTTTGCACTATACTCTCCTTTTAAAGCTGATTTCCAGCTCTTTTTTGGGGATACAGACGGCGATGGGCCGGCCGTGCGGGCAATTTGGGATTTTGCCGGATTGCAGGAAATATTGAATCAGATTTCGAATATCGCTCTCTACCATGGGTTGCCCCGCCTTGATCGCGCGTTTGCAGGCGCCCTTGGCAATGCGATCTTTGCGCACTATCTCGGGAGCGCCTTTGTTTGTCAGCGAGCCCAGAACATCCTCCAGCGTCGCCGACGCCTTTGCCTCGCCTAAAATTTGCGGGACAGCGTGAATTTCGCAAACGAGAGGCGCGCTTAGCTCAATTTCAAACCCCATCTGCGCTAAAATATCCAAATTCTCTTCCAGGCGCACCTGCTCCTCGTGCGTTAGCCGATAAGTTTCCGGAATCAGCAAACGCTGGCTGATGACCTTCTCTTCCAACCCCTGCATGAGCGCATCATAAATCTTTCGCTCATGTGCGGCGTGCTGGTCGATAAAATAGAGGCTCTCCCCTGCCTCCGCGATGATATAAGTGGAAAAAGCGACGCCTAGAACCCGCACTTCCGGGAGGTTGGAGATGAGCGTCGGCTGGCTGACCTCAGCTGGCGCAGTGTGTTTTTGGTCGGCATGCTCCAGAGCCAGGGAAAAATCCTTGGGTGGTGCGGCGACGGAAATTTCCGAGGGCGCGTTGATCTCAAACGGGCCTTTGTTTTGCTGTTCGGCAGTCAGGCGCAGGATCTCCTCGATGCCCTCTTCCAGCTCTGAATCGGATGGCATTCTCCAATCCTCTTCGGAAGAGGGCTTCTCCTGCGCGGGAAAATTTGAACCAAATTCCAAGTTTGGAACTTCTTCGGGCTTGGGCAACTCTTCTGCCATTTTGAGCTGTTCATAACTCACGTTGCGCTCGGAGCTTTGAAATTGCGAGACGATGGGAGAATGCTGTTTTGCCAGCGCATCGGAAACAGCGTTGATCACGGCATATTCCACTGCGTTTTCATCGCTGAAATGCACGGTCAGCTTATTTGGGTGAACATTCACATCCACATCGCTCAAATCCATATTGAGATGCAGTGTATAGAACGGGAAGCTGCCCCGCAGGAGGCGTTCGCCATAGGCGCGCAAAATCGCGGTTTGAATGACATCGGAACGGATATAGCGCTGGTTGATAAATAAGCTTCCGTTTTTTTGCGTCTTATAGGTGAAATCAGGCGCGCCAATATACCCAAAGACGTGAATTTGGTTGATTTGATAATCGACTGGAATCAGCTGAGAGCGCATCTGCTGGCCGTTGACGGCGCAAATTGCGTCCAGCAGCTCTCCGCTGCCCGGGCTATGGTAAATACTCTTCCCGTTGGCGGTATAGCGCAGAGAAATATCCGGTCGCGCTAAAATCAAACGGCTGACGATATCCGAAATGGCAGCAGCTTCTGAGCCCGGTTTTTTTAGAAATTTCAGACGTGCAGGCTTGTTGTAGAAAAGGTTTTCTACGATGACAGAGGTCCCTTCGGGCAAGCCGGCCTGGCGAATATGCTCAATTTTGCCGCCTTTCGCGCATAGCTCTGTGCCCGCCTCGCTTTCACGAACGCGCGATTTTATGCTGAGCATAGAAACCGCGGCAATGCTCGCCAGGGCCTCGCCTCGAAATCCCATAGAATAGATGCGATCCAGATCCTGCAATTTATAAATCTTGCTGGTTGCGTGTTTTAAAATGGTGAGGGGCATATCCTCTTCGGCAATTCCCTCTCCGTTATCCGTCACGCGGATTTCCCGGATTCCGCCATCGAGAATGGAGACGGTAATGGCGCTGGCCTTGGCATCCAGGGAGTTCTCCACCAACTCTTTGACGATAGAAGCCGGCCGCTCGACAACCTCCCCCGCTGCAATTCGGTTTGCAATTTGTTCGCTTAATACTTGAATCTTACCCATTTTCGATTGCCCTTTGCTTGATGTCGTTAAGCAGTGAAAGCGCCTCTAGAGG
>JAHZHM010000094.1:2005-14461 GCA_019420265.1 Clostridiales bacterium | reverse complement strand
AATCCGGCGGCTGGAAACAGGTGGGCAAGGCGATCGCCTCGCCTGTGGATAGCTCGGCTTCGGATGTAATTCTCGCGAACGGAGTCTGCTATGCGGCATATGTCGCGGATGGGACGCAGAATTTGCTGGTCCGTTTCCGCAAGCTGGATCCCCCCAGCGGCGTGGTGGATCCGCCCAAGCCCAAAGACGATTATACCGTTTCGCTGACGCTGGCCGGCACGCCCAGCAACTCTAAAATCTATGTGGATGGCCGTGTATACCAGGCGCAGCGCAGCGGCAACACGCTGAAAGTTACCCTATCAGATGGCCGCGCAAAGACAGCCACATATTACGAGACCAACGCCAGCGGAGTTCCCACCGGAATGCAGGTTTGGCTGCTTTCCTTCTCGGGCGGCAAATACACCGCGCAGCGGCAGGATGCCCTGAAGGATTTGCTGACGTACCATGGCTTTTCCATCCGCATCTCCGGTGACACAGGCATCCGCTTTAAAACGGGCATTTCCGAGAGCACCAAAGGCGCTTTGCTCAGCGGCGCGGGCCTGGATGGCTTCCATTTGAAGGAATATGGAACGCTGGTGATGATGCAGGAGAATATCGGCAAGGGATATGCTTTTGTGCTGGGCGGCGATAAGGTGGCATCTGGGCGCAGCTATTGGACGCAGAATGGCGCCGTGAACGACCGCGTTTTCGAGACGGTTCAGGGGCGGCAGCGCTTTACTTCGGTTCTGGTGCGCCTGCCTGCCGAGCGCTATAAGACCGAGTTTGCGTTCCGGGGATATATCATTTTGCAGAAAGACGGGCAGAGCTACACCATCTATGGGCCGCCTATGGCAAAGAGCATCTATTCGATTGCACAGCAGCTCATCGCTCGCAAAGATTATGCTGTCGGCTCGCCGGAAGATCAGTTCCTGCACAGGATCATTGCGGATGCCAGATAGGATGGAGGGAATCGTATGAAAAAGATAATACTTTTGAGCGGCGCGGCAGCTATCCTGCTTTTTGCCGCTGGAATGGGCAGCGGTTGGCTGCTGTTTCATCAAGACCAGGAGACGGCGCCTGGGCGGGAAATCCGTGTCCGCGTGGCTGATGGGAATGTAGAATGGTCTGCCGGCGGCGAGTGGAACCAGGCCGGGACAGTGGCGCAGCTGCAGGAGGGCGATCCCTATGCGGTCCGGGCGAGCTGGGGAGAATACCCCGCGGCTGAGAACACGCCATCTGTTTTTGCCATAGGCGAAGTGCCGAAGGTAGAAGAGCCGACATCGCGGCCGACCAAGCGTCCCAGCCGTCCGTCGGGCAGCGGCAATACCGGCGGCAACTCTGGCGGGGGCGGGACGACGCAGACTCCAACGACGCCTTCCAAGCCTCAGGATGGCGAGGATGTGGGCTGGTCGGACGACCTGCTGTAACGAAAAGAGCGAAGAGAGCCTTCTCTTCGCTCTTTTTTTGCGGGAAAATCACTTTATGGTATAATGAACACACGGCTTTAGCGGAAAGGGCAAAGCCCTTCCGAAGCCTGAGCGTTCGCGGCTACCATCGCCGCACGACGCGCGCCGATAAGTGGTGTCATCAATGGGAGAGCCTTTGCCAAGCGGCGGGCAGGGAGGAATCGCGTGAGATTATTGCATACTTCTGATCTTCATCTTGGAATCAGCCTAATGGGCAGAAGCCTGTTGGAGCATCAGCGCTATTTGATAGAGGAGCTGGCAAAAACTGTGCGGCAGGAGCGGATTGATGCTGTGCTCATCAGCGGCGATCTGTTCGATCGCTCGGTGGTGGCGGCGGAAGTGATCGAGCTGTATAACGAGCTTGCCACAAAGCTGTGCATTAAGCAGGGTGTCAAAGTGTTTGCCATAGCAGGCAACCACGATGGCGCAGAACGGCTGGCCTCCTGCGGTGCGCTGCTCGAGCGGGCGGGGCTATATGTCGCCGGGCGGCTGAGAGAAGGCCCACGCCATATTCGGCTGGAGCAGCAAGGAACGCCGGTCAATTTCTTTTTGCTGCCCTATTTTAATGTGGATGAGGTGCGCAGCCTGACGGGCAAACCCGCTCGGGATATGCAGGAGGCGCTGGATATTTTGCTGGCCGATTGGATGCCGGCGCCTGTGCCGGGAGAGCGCAATATTTTACTGGCGCACCTGTTCGTGCGCGGTGGGCTGACGGCGGGCAGCGATCGGACGGCCATCATCGGCGGCGCGGCAGTGGTTGGAGCACAGAGCATGCAAGCGTTCGATTATGTCGCCCTGGGGCATCTGCACGCGCCACAAAAAGTGGGCAAAAACGCCTATTATTCCGGGACGCCGCTGCCCTATTCCTTCTCGGAGAAAAATCAGCACAAGCGCTTTTTGGTTTTGGATACAGAAGACCTCAGCCTGCGCGAGCTTCCGATTCATGCGCCTTATTGCCTGCGGGAGGAGCGCGGAACGCTGGAAGCGCTGAAAAAGCAGTCGGCAGAGCACCCGAGCCAGGATTACCTGCGCCTGGAAGTGACGGATGCGCGCATAGCAAAAGAGGATTATGAGTTTTTTCGGGCGGCATATCCGAACTTGCTTTTGGCCTATAGCTCGGCCTACGCACCGGGGGAGGAGGCCGCGCTCTCGCCCGAACAGGTGGAGCAGCTTTCGGCAGAAGTGATCCTGCGGGAATTCCTGCAGGAACAGGAAGGGCGCAGCCCCAGCCAGGGAGAAATGCAGTGGTTTTTGCACGCAATGGAGTATGCTGAGAAAGGAGCGCTGTTATGATTCCGCTTTCGCTTCGGTTTGCGGCGTTTGGGCCATATGAAAAGGAGCAATACATCGATTTTACGCTCTTTCGCCAGGATGGGCTGTTTCTAATCAGCGGGCCGACCGGCGCGGGAAAAACCGCCATTTTAGACGCCATGACGTATGCCTTGTTTGGAAGGAGCAGTGGCGGCGGGCGGGGCAGTTTTGTCTCCATGCGCTGCCAGTATGCGGGGCAGGATGTGCAGACGTTTGTCGAATTTACTTTTGAGCATAAGGGCAAGCGCTACCAGTTTTACCGATATCTTCGGCCCACGCGCCGAAAAGATCTGGATGGATTTGAAGAAATGGCCAGAGCGGGCGAATTGCGGGAAGACGGCGCGCTGGTTCCATTTGCGGCGAATATGAAAAAAACGGCGGTGGATCAGTATGCGGCATCGCTTTTGGGGCTCTCTTACGATCAGTTCCGCCAGATTATCCTCCTGCCCCAGGGGCAGTTTGAGCGGCTGTTGACGGCAGATACGGAGGAAAAAGAGAAAATTCTGCGCACGCTGTTTGGAGCGGAGATTTGGACGCAGGCGGCGGAATGGCTGAATCAGCAGGCGGGCGAGATGATGGCACAGGCCAGAGAACTGCGCGGACAGCGGGATGCGGTGCTGCGCAGCGCGGGAGTCGAGAGTGTCGCCGCGCTGGGAGAACAGCGGGAAGCGGAAGCGCAGGAGCTCGAAAAATTGCAGGCGCTGTCAGAAAAGGCGGCGCAGGCATTGGAACGGGCGCAGGCAGAAGAGATTCGCGCCAGAAGCCTGGAAGAGCAGTTTGTCCGATTGGAAAAACTGGGGGAGGAGAAAGTTGTTCTTGCTGGGCGGAAGGAAGAGATGCGCCAGATGCGCGCAAAGCTGGAAAAAGCGGAGCGGGCGCAGCGCATCTTGCCTGTTTTTGAGAGCTATCGCTCTGCCGAGCGTGAGGCAGAGGCACGCAGCCGCGGCTGGGCATTGGCGAGAGAGCAGATGAGCGGCCAGGAGCAGCGGCATGCGCAGGCCATGGCAGAATATGAGAAGAGCAAGGGGTGGCAGATGGCTCTGACCGAGCTGCGGCAAGCGGCCGCGCAGTTAGAGCAGCAGGCGGAACAGGCAAAAGCCCTTCTGCAGGAAAAACAACTGTTTCTAAAGCTGCGGGAAGATTGGACAAGTGCAAATCGGGAAAGGGAGAGCATCCAGCAGGCACTGCAGGAAAATGCTCAGAGCCAGCTTGCACTGCGAGAGGAGATTGCCCAGCTAGAGGAATTTGCGCAAACAGAGGCGCATTGGAGCGCCCAGGTTGCGCGGCTGGGGGACGAGAAAAAAGAGAGAACCCGTTGGGAGGAGATCTGCCAAAAGCTGGAACAGGCGGGGCAAAAGCTCCTCCAGCTAAACGCCTTGGAGCAAACGCGCCTGGAGCGGAAAAAACGCTGTGAGCAAGCATATGAGAGGGCATACGAGAGCTATCTTGGCAATGCGGCGCAGTTGGTGGCCAAAGGCTTGCACCAGGGGGATACCTGCCCGGTTTGCGGCAATCTCTTTGAGCGGCCGGCGGCTGTGGGCGAGAGCGAGCAAGTGAGCAAAGAGCAGCTAAGCGCCTGCAGGGAGCAGCAAAAGGCGGCGCAGGCAGCCTTGGAGGAATGCAGAAAAGAACAGGCGGTTTTGGCAGAGCAAAGCCGCTCCCTGCAGGAACGCAAACAGGAATTGGAGGAGCGGTTTGGCAAGAAGGCTTTGGGCCGGAAAATAGAGGAAGAGCTGGAGCAAGCGCAAAAAGCATACCAGGCGGCCAAGCAGGCGGCGCAAAGCCTAAAAGAGGCGCGGCAACAAAGGGCGGCGCTGGAGGAGCTGGCCGCCGCACAGCAGGAGCACCTGAGTAGTGCGACAGATCTGGAACAGCAGCGGCGCGAACAGCTTGTGAGCACAAAAGCCCGCATTCAAGCGATGCGGGAGAGTTTTGAGCTGGAGATACAGCCAGCGGAGCTGGAAACTCAGCGCAGAGAGAAGCAAGAGGAGATGGAACGGCTGCAGCAGGCCATAGAGCAGGCGCAAACCCAAAAGGAGCATGCACAGCAGCAACTGGCCGCCGCAAAAGCCCGGCTGGATACCGCCGCAGAGGAACAGGAAAAAGCGGAAGCGGCGCACGCTCTGGCTAGGGAGAATCTGCACAAGGCATTTTTTGCCCAGGGATTCGCAGATGAGCAGACTTTTGAGGCGGCGCGGCTTTCGGAAGAGCAGGCTGCGCAATACCGAGAAGAAATAGAGGAATATGCCGGGAGACTGCAGGCAACAGAGCGGGAGGAGCGCCTGCTGGCAGAATTGCTGGCAGGGCAGGAGCGGCCCGAGCTGGAAAAGATTGCTCAGCAGAGCAGGCAGGCCGAGGAAAAAGCCGGGATGTTCCGGGAAAAATGCGCAGAGCAGCGGGAGCGGCTGCGCGCTCTGGAAGGCGTTTTGCGAGAGGCAAAAAAAGTAGATGCACTTTTGCAGCAAAAAGCGCCCGAAGCGGATATGCTGCAAAATTTCTCGGCAACTTTGCGGGGCAATCGGGGCATCGGGATTGGCAGGTTTGTCATGGGAATTTTGCTCTCCGCTGTTACAAAAGAGGCGAATGTCCTGCTGGAATCCGTGCATGGAGGGAGATACCGCCTGCTGCGCACCCGGGAGGCTGTCGGCCAAAAGCGCAAGGCGGGCCTGAATTTTGAGGTGTTCGATGCGCTTTCCGGCGAGAATAGAGGCGTGCAGAGCCTTTCGGGAGGCGAAAAATTTCTGCTCTCCCTGGCGCTGTGCCTCGGGCTCTCCGTATTTTTGCAGCGCCAGACGGGCAAAATGGAGATAGAGGCCATGTTTATCGATGAGGGATTCGGCACGCTGGACAGCGCTTCCATCGGCGAAGCGCTGGATATGCTGCTTTCGGTCAAAAGCTCCAGGCGGCTGGTGGGCATCATTTCGCATGTGGCGGCGCTTTCGGATACCATCGCCTGCGCCGTTCAGGTGAAAAAAGGCGAGCGAGGAAGCAGCCTGCACATCTTGGCCTAGAGGACAAAAATTGATATTCATAATTTGTTCATAATTTAGACATGAATAAGACATATATAAAATTTAAACTAAAAGTCATAAATTCGTAATATTTACCGGGTGATGACGGTGTTACGAATGGCATCGCGGCAGGATAGCGATGCGATGAAAATAGTCTGTATTGCCCCTCCCCGGGCGATACTCCCTCCCCGGGCGATACTCCCTCCCCGAAAGAGCAGGCACGCCTGCTCTTTTTTTATTTTAGCCGCTCCTATGCAGAGCAAAAAACGATTTTGCGGACTTTTCTATTCGCCAAAGTTGTATTATGATAGGATAGGAGAAAAAACGCGGGGCTGGTATCTCTGCCTTGCCAGAAAAACTGCTGATTCCATGGAGGTTTTGATGCTGGGGCATTTTGGGTTTTCCTATATCGGCCTAATCTATCTGCTGATGCTTTTTGTTCCAAATCTATTTTGGATGAGGCATAAGCCGCAGGGCTATTCCTCTCAAGGAGAAAATAGACTGCTGGTTTTTTGCGAAAGAGCGGGCGAGGTTTGCGTATGCGGCGCGGCGCTGTTTTTTTCGGATTTTAATCTGAAAGACTGGTCTTGCCAGAGCTTTTTTCTGCTCCTCTCTTTTTTGCTGATGGTGCTCTATGAAGCCTGGTGGATTCGGTATTTCAGAGGCGAGAAGACGCTGCAGGATTTTTACAGCAGCTTTTTGAAAATCCCGGTAGCCGGAGCGACACTGCCCGTGCTGGCATTCTTTTTGCTGGGAGTTTACGGCAAAAACCTCTGGATGATGCTTGCCAGCCTGCTGCTGGGCGTTGGGCATATTGGGATTCATTTGCAGCACCGGGCGCAGATCGGGCAAAAGAGATAGCGCGCATCACCTAGGCAGGCAGTTTGACGGCAAAATATTAGGATAACATTAAAAAGAACAACAGCACTTTTGCTTTCCTTGCTTCTGGTATTCACAGCGGCAGGATGTGCGGCGGAGCCGGAGCAAGTGCAGGCGCAGTTCGACGCATTTTTGGCAGAAGAGCTGGCGGAGGCTTTGGAATCAGACTATCTTTCTATGCACATTTTGGCCTTCGATCCGCAGACATACGGCGTCGATCGGGAGAAGGTTCCGGTCAGCCTGGGAGAGCGGGATGTTCTGCAGTCTAAAAAGGATACGAGAGAAGGGCTGGAGAAGAGCATCAAGAAGTTAAAATCATTTCCCAGATCCAAACTGACAAGCGAACAGCAGGATACTTATGATATCTATCTGTTTTACCTGGAGATGCAGCAGAAACTTGTGCAAAAGAAGTTCGATTATTTGGGAAGCACATTTTCCGAAGTTGGAGAATATACCCAGCTCCCGACGATGTTTGCCGATTACCGCTTCTATAGCGAGCGCGATATCGCAGATCTCATCACGCTGGTTTGGGATACGCGCGATTATATGGGCGGGCAGATCGCCTTTGCAAAACAACAGCAGGAAAAGGGAACGCTCTGCATGGATTGCGACGCCGTCATCGAATACTGCGAAGGCATCGTGCAGGAAGGCGAGCAGAGCGCCGTGCTGAGCAGCATGCAAAAGAGCATTGAGGCCATGGGCCTGGATGAGCAGAAGGAGCAGGAGTATTTGAGCCAGCTGAAGGAGGCATTTCTCTCCTCCTTCCTGCCGGCCTATCAGGATATTGCCGATGCCGCGAAGGAACTGAAAGCGCAGGGCGCTGGGTTTAAATCCTTGGCGGAAATGCCGAATGGAAAGCAGTATTACGAGGTGCTTTTGCAGTATAGCGTCGGAACAGAATCCTCTGCCAAAGAGTTTATGGCGCAGCTGGAAGAGGCGATGGAAACAAAAATGGGAGAGCTTTATACAGTTTTGAGCAAAGAGGGCGTCGCCGAGCGGTATCTGGAAACTGGCCTGGAATTATCTACGTCCTATACCGATTTTACCAAGATGCTTGGAGATTTGGAGCAGAGAATTGGGGAACACTTTCCGGATGTCGGCAAAGTAGATTACACAATCGAGGCCATTGCGCCGGCGCTGGCTGTGGAGACCATTGGCGCCTATTTCAATATTCCCTCGCTGGATGGCGGAGAGCCCGAGCTCATCAAGGTGAATACCACGAGCACGTCTTCCTCCATCTCCTCTTTGGAGACGTTTATGACCGTCGCCCATGAGGGATTCCCGGGGCATCTTTATCAATATGCCTATATGCGCAAAAATCTGGCGGATCAGCCCCTGCGGCAGGTGGCGACGCTGAACGGATATACTGAGGGTTACGCGAAATATATCGAGAGCCTGGCTGCGCACTATGCCGGAGTGGATGAGGATTTGGCGGATCTGCATTGCGCAAACGCGCTTTGTGCCGGCTATATGACGGTTCTGGCCGATATTGGAATCCACTATGAAGGTTGGAGCAGAGAGCAGGTGCACGAGTTTATGGAGGATTACGGGCTGGATGAGCAGTATTTTGAAGAAGCCTACCACCAGCTTGTCAATAACCCCGGCATTTTCCTGCCCTATTTTGGAGGGCAGATGGAATTTGCAAGGCTGCGGGCCAAGGCCGAGCAGGCGCTAGGAGAGGATTTTGATGAAATTGCCTTCCATGATCTGATTTTGCGGTATGGAGCGCCCTCCTTCGATTTTCTTGATCAAAAGCTGGAGCTTTATCTACAGCAGGAGCAGCGCGCGGCCGCATAGCCGAATAGAAAAAGCATCCAGCCGGATGCTTTTTCTATTTTTGAAATGTGCATATCCCGGGCGCTTGTTTCATATGCTGTATCAAAACAAAAAAGAGGGATACAGATGAGAAACGGAGCTTACAGAAGAAGGACAAACCGGGTTTTAGTCGGCAAACAACAGATGGGCCCTGCGCGCGGCAGGCAGCCGGCGCGTTTTGTGCCAAACAAGCCCGTCATCGCCCCAAGGCAGGCGATCCTATGGGGCGCAATTCTGCTCTTGCTTTTGAGCATTGCCATTGGAGCGGGCGGAAAAAGAAAAGAGCAGGCGCCGCTTTCGGCGGTCGTCAAGGCAAACGGCCCATCGCAGGAAGAACAGCCTCCGGATGCGGCGCAAAGCCAGGCGGTGATGCTCAAAGTCTGCGTGGAAGGCCAGTTGGAGGAGATGGAGCTGGAAGAGTATATCCTGCGCGTCGTTTCTGCGGAAATGCCGGCCTCCTATGATCTCGAGGCGCTCAAGGCCCAGGCTGTCGCTGCGCGCACCTACACTTTGCGCAAGAAGCTGGGCGGTGGCTGCCAGAAAATAGAGGGCGCAGAGATCTGCTCGGATCATACGCATTGCCAAGCCTACTGCTCGGAAGAGGACATGAGAGAAAAATGGGGCAATGATTATGAGAAATACCATGAAAAAATTGCCCAGGCAGTTTCGCAGACGACTGGGCAGGTTTTGGTCTATGAAGGGCAGCCCATCAGCGCGCTATATTTTTCCTCCAGCGGGGGCATGACGGAATCCTCCGAGCATGTGTTTGGCGGGCAGGTGCCCTATCTTCAGAGTGTTGCCAGCCCGGGCGAAAGCGATTACGCAGGCGCGCAAACGAAAAAGGAATTTTCCTATGCCGAGGCCGCGGCGCTCATCGCAGAAAAATACCCGGAAGCAAAAATTACCGCGCAAAACGCGAAAACGGCCATCTCCATTCTCTCGCGCTATGAGAGCGGCAGAGTGGAAAATCTGAAACTCGGGGAGACGACGATATCCGGCGTCAAGGCGCGGCAGCTCTTTGGTCTGCGCTCGGCCAATTTTACCATCAGTTTTGGCGCAGAGAAGATGGCGTTTGAAACAGTCGGCTATGGGCACGGCGTTGGGATGAGCCAGGCGGGGGCAAACGCCATGGGAAAAGAAGGGAAAACCTATCAGGAGATTCTGCTGCACTATTATACAGGTGTCGCCCTGGGCAGTGTTCGGGATTTTATCGGATAAAGGAAAAGCGAAAAGCTTTTCCTTTTTCTTTTGAATTTTTAATAGAAAGGAATAGGAAAGGCGGCGAAAGCGGAAAATAGAAAACAAAGCGGCCTTTTAAAGAAAAAACCAAAAAATAAAAAAGAGGAAAATACCTGCGGAGGTATTTTTTTTGCGATAAGGGGCAAAATGAAAGCAACGGAGGTGCAGTTATGTTTGAAAATAAGGGTCCGAACAAATTTATGGCATTTATGAAAAAACACGGCATTTATTTTGTCGTAGCGGTATGTATTATGGCTGTGGGAACGATTGGCTATTTGGCAGTCTCCTCTCGGGAAACGCCAAACGAAGAGGGCGGGCAGAGCGTCCAGAAGCAGCAGTCGCCGACGCTGAAAGAACAGCTAAGCAGCGCCAGCCCATCCGCTGCTCCCTCGCCTGCGCAGCCTTCCCCTTCTGCCAGTGAGGAAGTAAAACCGCAGGAGAGCAAGGCAGCCACCGGCACGAGCCAGAGCAAGGTCTATTTGCAAATGCCCCTCAAGGGCGAGGTGATCCGGGCGTTTTCCGGAGAGGAATTGGTCTATAACGAGACGATGAATCTTTGGGCGACGCACAACGGCATCGATATTTCGGCAGCCGAGGATGACGAGGTGAAGGCGGCTATGGCCGGCACGGTGAAACGCGCTGAGGCAGATAATATTTTGGGTAACGTCGTCGTCATTGAGCACTCGGGCAATCAGCGGACGATTTACGCCGGCCTGGCAGAGCTTGGCGTCAAGGAAGGCGATAAAGTCAACGCAGGCCAGAGCATCGGCAAAGCAGGGACGCCGCCCTTTGAGCAAAAAGATGGCGCGCATTTGCATTTTGAGTATGAAAAGAACGGAAAATTCATCGATCCGGTCTCCGCGATGGAGAAATGAGCAAAAACGGCAGGGCATATCAGTGCCTGCCGTTTTTTTATGCCAAAGGCGGGAGGGAAATTGAGAAAAGCTCTTTTAAAACAGCCGGATTTGGTATAGAATAAAAGCAGTGATTACCTAAGGAGGAATAACATGGAATTAGCGAAGCTTCAAAACGGTAGCGATATACGCGGTGTTGCCAGCGAGGGAATCGCCGGGCAGCCGGTCAATTTGACGGACGAGGCTGTTTTTCATCTGGCGGCAGGCTTTATCTGCTGGCTGCAAAAGCGCCTGGGAAAAGCGCAGGTGCGCATCGGCGTTGGCCGGGATTCGCGCATCAGCGGCCCGCGCATTCTGGAAAATGTCCGCAAAGCGGCAGAGTATTGCGGCGTCGCGCTCTATGATACGGGCCTTGCTTCCACGCCGGCTATGTTCATGTCCACCATTACAGAGGGCTTCCAGTATGACGGCGCTATCATGATCACGGCGAGCCATCTGCCCTTCAACCGCAACGGCCTGAAATTCTTTGTGCAGGAGGGCGGCCTGGAGAGCAGCGATATCAAAGAGGTTATCGCGCTCGCGCAAAAAGAGGAGTATCAGAAGGCCCAGGGCGGCAGCTATGAGCAAGTGGATTTCATGACGGTCTATGCCAAAATCCTTGCGGATAAGATTCGCCAGGGGACGGGCAAGGATAAGCCACTGGAAGGCATGAAGATCGTCGTAGACGCGGGCAATGGCGCCGGCGGATTCTATGTGGAAAAGGTGCTGAAGCCATTGGGCGCAGATACCGCGGGCAGCCAGTTTTTGGAGCCGGACGGCAGCTTCCCCAACCATATTCCCAACCCGGAAGATAAAGAGGCGGCGGCCTCCATCTCCAAAGCGGTTTTGGATGCAGGTGCAGATCTGGGCATCATTTTTGATACGGATGTGGATAGAGCAGGCGCTGTGGATTCTAAGGGCGGAATTATCAACCGCAACCGCCTGATTGCGCTCATCAGCGCGATTTTGCTGGAGGAGCATCCCGGCACCACCATCGTCACGGACTCGACAACTTCCAGTGGTCTGGCAAAATTCATCAAGGCGCATGGCGGTGTTCACCATCGCTTCAAGAGAGGCTATAAGAACGTCATCAACGAGAGCATTCGCCTGAACCAGGCAGGGCAGGATACTCAAATCGGCATCGAGACTTCCGGCCATGCTGCGCTCAAGGAAAACTACTTCCTGGATGACGGCGCATATCTCGTCACCAAGATCATCATCAAAATGGCGCAGATGGCGGCCAAGGGAGAGAATATCTTCGACTTGATCGCAGATTTGGAAGAGCCCCAGGAGGCTGTGGAATTCCGCCTGGCCATCAAAGCGGAGGATTTCAAAGCCTACGGCGCGCAGATCATCGAAGAACTGACCAAAAAGACAGCAGCTGACGCCAAATTCATCCCGGCGGAGGATAACCACGAGGGCATCCGCGTTTCGCTGGGCAAAGAAGATGGAAACGGCTGGTTCCTGGTTCGCCTTTCCCTGCACGACCCCATCATTCCGGTGAATGCCGAAAGCGATGAGCAGGGCGGCCTGAAGAAAATTGTCGCGGCGCTTTATGAGCTGATCAGCGGCTATGAGCAGCTGGATCTCGCGCCCATTCAAGCGTTTCTGAAATAGGAGGGCGGCGATGGCAGAAGGTGAAAACCGCAACCCGCAGGATGGAGGGCAAATGTCGAGCACGGATAAATTCATGAATAAGGTGAAGGAGATGGCCGATACCGTGGATAAGACGGTTTCCGAGCAGATCGAATCCATCAAAATCAAAAGCAAAATCAGCAACCTGAACGACGAGATTGATGATTTTTACCGGAGCATCGGCATCAAAGTCTATCAGTCGGCAGAGGAAAACTTTACAAAGAGCGA
>JAHZHM010000094.1:0-1995 GCA_019420265.1 Clostridiales bacterium | reverse complement strand
TGAAATTGAGAGTATTGGGCAGCGCTTTGATGAGATTGAGCAGTATTTGGGCAGGGCAGCGCGCATTCGCGGCGTGGTGGTCTGCGCTGGATGCGGCAAGGAATGCCAGCTGGAAGATGAATTTTGCTCCAAATGTGGCCGCAAACTCAAATAAGAAAAAGAAAAAAGCAGGCGTATGCCTGCTTTTTTATGCACGGAGTTGCATATATTTTTGTAGATGCTGAAAATTTAGATGCAGATGTATATTTTTGATGCTCTTATATAAGTCATGCATTTTTGCTTATATACAGGCAAAAATCGAAGAAGTGATATAAAATTTCTAAAATTCACTATTGACAAAGCTGTTGAATAAATATACAATAAGTCCAATGAAACAATTTTGAAAGAAACAGGTAAGGAGAAATGGGATTTTTTGAGATCTTAGCAGACTACTATCAATACTTCCTGCAGGGCACGCGCACGACGATCATCGTCTCGCTGTTCACAGTCTTTTTCGGCGCGATTTTAGGCTGTTTCATTGCGCTGATGAGGCTCTCGAAATGCAAGCCGCTGCAGTGGTTCAGCAAGCTATACATCACAGTCATCCGCGGCACGCCGATGCTGGTTCAGCTCTATATCGTCTATTATCAGCTGGATTTTCTCCCGTATCCCTCGGGCATGCTTTTCGGGGTGGATATGGAGCGGGCGATTCCCTGCATCATCGCGCTTTCCATCAACTCAGCAGCATATATCGCAGAGATCATCCGGGCGGGCATTCAGGCGGTGGATATCGGGCAGACGGAGGCGGCGCGCTCCTGCGGCATGACTTCTTCTCAGGCAATGCGATATATCATTTTGCCTCAGGCCATCAAAAATATCCTGCCTGCCATCGGCAACGAGTTTGTAACCATGGTCAAGGAAACTTCCATTGTGCAGTATCTGGGCATCGCAGATTTGATGTATAATAACGGTATCGTCGTTACGGCGACATACAATCCGCTTCCCTGCTATTATATCTCGGCGCTGATTTATCTGGCGCTGAACATCATCCTTGGCAAGGGGCTGAACATCTTCGAGAGGAGGATGAAAAAAAGTGAAAGATGAGATCATGTTTGAGGTCAAAGACCTCTGCAAAGATTTTGGCGAATTAAAAGTGCTCAGGGGAATCAACGAGACGTTCTATAAAGGCGATGTCGCCGCTATCATCGGGCCTTCGGGCAGCGGCAAATCTACCTTTATCCGATGCCTGAATCTTCTGGAGCAGCCGACTTCCGGACAGATCATCTTTGAGGGGAACGAGATTACGGCCAAAGGCTTTGATGTCAACCTGCACCGGCAGAAAGTGGGCATGGTGTTTCAGCAGTTCAACCTGTTCAACAACCTGAGCGTGCTGGATAATGTAACGATTTCCCTGAAAAAAGTGAAAGGCATATCGGGGGAAGAAGCAGAAAAGAAGGCGATGGCTTTGCTGGAGCGCGTGGGCCTTGCGGATAAAGCGGCGGTGTATCCTTCGCAGCTCTCGGGCGGGCAGAAGCAGAGAATCGCCATCGTCAGAGCGCTGGCCATGGAGCCGGATGTGCTGCTGTTTGATGAGCCGACTTCCGCGCTGGATCCGGAAATGGTGGGCGAGGTATTGCAGGTCATCTCGGATCTCGCAAAAGATGGCATCACGATGGTGGTAGTTACCCACGAAATGGGCTTCGCACAGAAGGTTGCGACGCGCGTCATGTTCATGGATGAGGGCGTCATTGCGGAAGAGGGAACGCCTTCGGATATTTTCGAGCATCCACAGAACCCCAGAAGCAAAGAGTTCTTGTCTAAAGTAATCAATGTAATTTAATAAAACAAATCATTTTAAATTTTGGAGGATAGTATCATGTTGCACACGACCAACCCTGAAATCCTGTTCCTAAAACAGGAAGATGTCGTCAAAGCCGGCCTTCTGGATATGAAGCAGATTCTGGAAGTTACGGAAAAGACCTACTCCTTGCTGGGCCAGGGGCATATCAAGAACCC
>JAHZHM010000093.1 GCA_019420265.1 Clostridiales bacterium | reverse complement strand
TATCACAGCCGCACTGCACTTCATTTCGATCTGCTCCGCAAACCGGGCAAAGCCCTTTGCAGTCTGCTTTGCAAAGATACTGATATGGAAGCGAAAGCGAAATTTCATCTGCGATCGGCTTATCCAGCAAGACGCTCGAACCATTAAGAGAATACTGTTGTTCCCCCTTCTCTTCTGGTTGTTTTGCAAATACCGCAGTAAAATCCAGTTCTACCGGGTATTCCATCGCCCTAAGACATCTTGAGCAATTCACAGCAAGAGATGTGCTCACATGCCCCGCTACGGTCAGCAGCTTATGCTCATAAACGTAGCTACCATTTATTTCCAGAGGCCCGGAAAACTCAAAGCCGCTCTCTCCTTCCAGAGAATCGGAAGAAAGTGCAAAGGAGAAGTGCTCTCCCTCGCTGTTTAGCGCACTTGTAATATCCAGCTTCATATCGAATCCTCCAGCAAAACAGCTTTTACCATTATATTCGCAAAAAACGGCGATGTCAATAGTTTTCTGCTTAGCAGAGCGCTTTGGTCTCCCGCGCGATCATCAGTTCTTCGTTCGTCGGGATGATATAGATTTTGACTTTGGAATCCGGCGTAGAGATGAGCGTTTCCTTGCCGCGGATGCTGTTTGTGGAAGGATCCATCTTGGCGCCCAGGAATTCCAGCCCTTTGATGCACTCTTCACGCACGCCGCCGTCGTTTTCGCCGACGCCACCCGCAAATGCAATGACATCCACGCCGCCAAGAGCAGCTGCGAATGCGCCGATATACTTCTTAATGCGGTAGCAGAACATTGTCCGCGCGGTGATCGCTTTTTCGTTGCCCTCTTCCGCCGCTTTTTCCAGATCGCGGAAGTCGCTGGAGAGTTCGGAAACGCCGAGAACGCCGCACTTCTTGTTGAGGAAGGTAACCGTCTCTTCCGCCGTCATATTCAGCTTTTTCATCAGATACGGAATTGCCGCCGGATCGATATCGCCCGAGCGCGTTCCCATCAGAACGCCTTCCAGCGGCGTCAGGCCCATGGTGGTATCCATGCACTTGCCGTCTTTGACTGCCGCCAGGCTGGAGCCATTGCCCAGATGGCAGGTGATGATCTTCAGATCGCTTCTGCCCTCGATCTCCGCCACGCGATCCGAGATGTAGTGGTGCGAGGTTCCGTGGAAGCCATATTTTCTGATTTTGTGCTCCTGATAGACAGAATAGGGAATTCCATAAAGATACGCATAATCAGGCATGCTCTGGTGGAAAGCCGTATCAAAAACTGCAACATTGGGCTTGCCCGGCATGAGCTCCATGCAAGTTTCAATGCCTTTGATATTGGCAGGGTTATGCAG
>JAHZHM010000092.1 GCA_019420265.1 Clostridiales bacterium | reverse complement strand
TGGAGAATTTCGTGCCCAGGGTTTTGCAGAAGGTAAACGGCATTCCCGTCACCCGCTCCAAAACCCTGGGCACGAAATTCTCCATGCCCATCTCTTTCGGGTTTTTCCGGGATTTGCGGCGGCTTTGCCGGGAGCAGGATTTGCTGCTCTTTCATATGCCCTTCCCGCTGGGGGATTTGGCCTATCTCTTCTCGGGCTATCGGGGAAAGACTGCGGTTTGGTGGCACGCGGATGTGGTGCGCCAGAAAAAGCTGATGTTTTTCTACCGCCCCATTATGAACGCGTTTTTGCGCCGGGTGGATCGCATTTTTGTCGCGACGCAGGGGCATATCGAGGGTTCGGCCTATCTGGGGCCCTATCGGGAAAAATGCTGCGTCGTCCCCTTTGGGCTGAACGTGGAGGAATATAAGAAGGATGTTGCCCCAGCTTCGCCGCTGGCAGAGCGGGCAAAAACGGGGACGGTAAAGTTCCTGTTTGTGGGCAGGTTGGTCTACTATAAAGGCGTGGATGTGCTGCTGCGGGCCTTTGAGAAGGTGCAAAATGCGGAGCTGTTCATCGTGGGCAGCGGGCCGCTGCGGGAGGAGCTGGAGGCAGAGGCACAGCGCATGGGCAAGGCGGATGCGGTGCATTTCCTAGCCGGCCTTTCGGATGCCCAGCTCAAAGCCTGCTACCGGGACTGCGATGTGTTCGTTCTGCCGTCCATTGCCAGAAGCGAGGCTTTTGGGCTGGTGCAGCTGGAGGCCATGGCCTTTGGCCGGCCGGTCATCAACACGAGCCTGCCCTCGGGCGTGCCCTATGTCAGCCTGCATGGCAAGACGGGCCTCACCGTGCCGCCGGAAGATGTGCAGGCGCTGGCGGATGCCATGTGCGCCCTGGCCGGGGATGCCGGCTTGCGGGAGGCCTACGGCAAAGCTGGGTATGAGCGGGTCTGCACTGAGTTCTCCGAGCAGCACATGATGGAGCTTTTGCTGGAGCAGATGGAGCAGCTGGCAGGGCAGGAACCCGCAAAATGAGCCTGCCTTGGCAGGAGATGACTGTGTGAGCGTGAATGGATGATTCCGAGAGGGGGGAGCGCGTGATGAGCCAACTGGTCTTTCAGATTGTTTTTTCCCTTATCCTGCTGCCTGTGAATTTGTGCTGTGCGTTTTGGATCTTTGAGGAGGCGCTCAGCCTGACGGGAATGACATTCCGGGAGTTCTTAGCTGCGCCTCCGCATCCGGTGTTTCCCAGCGGAAGTGCGGGAGTCAGAAGGCGGCAGCGGTTTCTCGTGCGCTTTTTTCGGGAAAACAGCCGGGAGCCGGAAAAATCCATCCGGCTGCTGCGGGTGTTTGGCTTTTGCACGCTGCCCGGGCTTGCGGCGCTGATATTAGCCGAGTATGCCGCAATCTCGGCCAATCCCGATAAATTGGCGCATGTGTTCATCGGCAATTTGGTGCTGGTGTTGCTCAATTTCGGCATTGCCGGAGCAGGAAAGATTTACCGAAAAGCGCACCCTAGGGATGCCGGGCTGGCGAAGGCGCTTGCGGCCAAGCGGGCAGAGGAGAAACAGCGCGGCAGGAAAAACCGCGCGAGAAATATCGTCGTCTATTCGCTGGTGGGCGCGTTCTTTTTTGCGATTCTGTTTTTCTTTCATTTGGGCATGGCGGGAATCTCCGGCGCGCACCGGGCGGAGCGCACCGGCCATGAAAAGGTGAGCGCTGTTTTGGCAGAGCGTGGGTTTGAGACGGCAAATATGCCGACGACCTACTGGTTTTTGGATGAAAGTAAACTGATGTATGTCTGCGCTGGAGCAAAAGGGCAGAGCAAGTTTGAGTTTTATGAATATACAGACGGCGAGACGATGGACGGCGTATATCGTGCGATGGTGTCCGACCTCTCGCAGGACATGGAGCAGCAGGAGCGCGAGGACTGTGAAACGGTATTTTCGGGCGGCGGCAGACTGTTTGCCAGAAAGAAGGACGGTGTGTATCACCTTGTGATGGTGCAAGATAACTCTGCGGTATACGCCTATGCGCCCGAGTCTTTGGAGGAAATCAACGAGATTTTGCTGCAAATCGGCTATCTGAAGGAGAGGTAAGGCGGGTGGCAAAGGAAAAACAATCAGGATTTGCCCGGGGCATCTTGCTTGCGGCAGGCATTTTGTTTGTTTGCGCGGCAATCTACTTTCTCGCCTACGATATCTATGCCTACGCGCATCAGTTTGAGCAGAGGGATTGGCCGGTTGCGGAAGCGACGGTCGTCCATGTGGAATCGCGCCGAGAAGGAAGGCGCGGGCATTACCACACGCGCTACAATATCTACTATCAATATGAGGCGGGGGAAAACTTCTATACAGGCGCCATCTATGGCATTAACGCCCCGAAAGACTATGGAGAGACCTTTCCCGTCAAATACAATCCCAAGGCGCCGGCAGATTCGACGCACTATCTGGAGCCGACTTCTGGGCTGCTGGTTTCGGGGATGCTCGGCTTTGCAATTTTCGGCCTCGTGGGCGGGATGATGGTGCGCAGCGCGTGGCCGGGGAAGAAAAAAGCAGGCGGCGGGCCCAAACGCCCCAAAAGCAGGAAAGAAACAGCGCGGCTCTAGGAGCAGCGCTGTTTTTATATTCTCCTGCTCCTGCGCGCCTATTTCTCAAAAAGCGCCTGATGCTCTAAAATTCGGGCGGCTTGGTGCAGGGAATGCGCTGTTTGAATGGCAGCGCTGTTTGCGTGCAGGCGAAGCTGAAGCGGGACGGGCAGTGATAAAAAATAGCGCCGGGCACTGCTGCTGCCTGCAAGCAGGCATTCGAGATTTTTGTAGTTTGGCATAAAGCACCTCCGCCGTTAGTCTGCGTGCGTTTGGGTAAATGATGCGCAGGGAAATGCTGGCAAATAAAAAAAGACAAGGCCATTGCCTTGTCTTTTTTACCGGAGTTTATTCCAGGTTGTTGTGATACGTCCAGATATCGTCCAGCGTCTGCCCTGTGCGATACATGACGCAATCCTCGATATAGTCGTTTAAGATGAAGCCGACTTGGTAAGTCGAGAGGCCGAAAGTGTGCGTCGGCTCTTTGGTGGGGTCGTCCTTATCGTGCTGGACGGGCGGGATGACCACATTAATATCCGCAAGTTTTCCCATGGTGGAATCCGGGTAGTTGGAAATCAGGGCGATTTTCGCGCCAACTTCTCTGGCTTTCTGGCAGATGACGGAAATCGTCTTGGTGCTGCCGGACTGCGAGAAGATGATGAGCAAATCCTCTTTGGTGATGGCGGGGGTGCTGTTGTCGCCCACGCAGAAAACTGTGCGGTTGAGATGCGCCATGTTCATGCCCAGAATGCGGACGATGTTGCCCGCTCTGCCCCAGCCCGAGACGAAGATGCGCGGGGCCTGCAAAATTGCGTCTACCAGCTCGTCAATCTGCGCCTGGTCGATGCCCATAAACTGCCGCTCGACAGATTCCAGCATCTCTTTTCTTCTCTTCAAAAAATCTACTTTCATGCTCCTATTCCTTTCGGTTTCTCTGCACTTTTTCAGCGGGCCTGCAAAACCGGCCGCACGGCAAAAAAGCCGCATCAACCTGCCTGCATTCCCGAGTGAAAGAGCAAAAAGCTATAGTCAACTATTTACGGCAGTTGGTAGAAACGTTCAACCATATTATGAACATATATAACAAAATGCGGGGTGCAACACTAGTATAAGAAAGCGCCGGGAGCTTGTCAAGCAAAACAAAGAGCCTTCTTCAGGAGAAAAAGGCTCTTCTAAAGCGAAAAAATATGTTCTATCTAGCGGTAGCTATCCATCACTTTGGTATAGTGCGCCTGATACTCCTCCACCAGCGCGCGGGCCTGCTGCTCACTGTCCGCTTTCACGGAATAGTAGATCTTCAGCTTGGGCTCTGTGCCCGAGGGGCGGACGACCAGGCTGATATCTCCCTCCAAATCGAACTTGAGCACATCCGAAGAGGGCATATCGATGGGGGCGGTGTTGCCCGCGGCGTCTGTCATCACCGAAGTCTTGTAGTCGCTTACGCGCAGCACTTTGCGGCCCAGCACCTCCGCCGGGGCGTTTTCGCGGAAATCCGCCATGATTTTCTGCATGGTGGCAAAGCCCTCCGCGCCTTCGAAGGTGAAGCTTTGCAGGGCATTTTGGAACGCGCCGTATTTGGCATAAAGCTCGTGCAGCACATCCACCAGCGAAAGCCCTTTGGATTGATAGTAGGCGAACATTTCGCAGATGAGCAGCGAGGCGTTGACGCCATCCTTATCGCGCACAAAGGAGCCGGAGAGATAGCCGTAGCTCTCCTCAAAGCCCCAGATATAGCGGTTTTCCTGGCCGTCTTTTTCCAGAAGGCCAATCTGCTCGCCGATGAATTTGAAGCCCGTCAGCGTGTTGCGCAGCTCCACGCCGTAAGCCTCTGCCACTTTGGCGGCCATCTCTGTGGTTACGATGGTCTTGACGGCCACGGGATTCTTTGGCATCGTGCCTTTTTGCATGCGCATCTTGCAGACGTAATCGAAGAGCAGAATGCCCATCTCGTTGCCCGAGATGAGGCGGTAGGTATCCCCGTCGCGCACCGCCGTGCCCACCCGGTCGCAATCCGGGTCGTTGGCCAAAAGCAGGTCTGCGCCGAGCTTCTGGCAATATTCCAGGCCCAGCGCCAGCGCCTCCTGAATTTCGGGGTTGGGATAGGGGCAGGTGGGGAAATTGCCGTCCGGCTGCTCCTGCTCTTTAACGACAGAGATATTCGTGTAGCCATTTTCCTTCAAAATGCGGGTGACGCAGCCCAGCCCAGCGCCGTTGAGCGGCGTAT
>JAHZHM010000091.1 GCA_019420265.1 Clostridiales bacterium | reverse complement strand
AAGGTACTGCACTGGCAACGGTGTGGGAGACTAGGTAGCTGCCGGGTTCTATTTTATCAAAACTCTCTCAATGAGAGTTTTGAGTTTTTCCTCCTTAGCTCAGTTGGTAGAGCGTTCGGCTGTTAACCGAAATGTCGTTGGTTCGAGCCCAACAGGGGGAGCCAGAGCGGAGCAAAGAAAACTTTGCTCCGTTTTTGTGTTTCAAATATATTGTTTTATAATTTTTGGCTTTTGAAATTGGACTTTCTATAGATACCTTGTTTTGATGTAGCAGTTATTTTATAATGATTGCAAGAACTCTATTTTAGGGAGAAACTCCAAATGGTGAATGATTTTATAAAAGCAGCGCTTCCCTGGATTTTTATAGGTTTGTTTGTTGCAATGAGCTGTTTCCTGATGAGCAAAAAGAAAGATTAGTCGTTGATTGGGAAGGCGGGCAAGGCATCGGCCTGTAGTTTATTAAGCTGCAGCCTCTGTGATAGCGCATCAAAACACATATGCCGGATCTGCATATTGGGAATATCTTTTGGACACTTAAAAATAGTACAGACAGTTATCTTATATATTTTGTTTTAAGCGAAGTGGGCTTTCCATCTCGCTTTTTATTTTGGAAAAAATAGGCCGATGGAGCTCTCTCTTGCTCTTTGCATTTTCCATGACGCAATTTTTTTGCACAACTTCTCTTTTCCCTCATATGATAGATAGATGCGAGGGGAGAGAGAAGCATGACAATAAGTCTTTGCATGATTGTGCGAAATGAAGAGGAGAGTCTGGAGCGATGCTTGGAAAGCGCCAGAAATGTTGCAGACGAGATCATCATTGTGGATACAGGAAGCACGGATGGCACCATAGATATTGCAAAACGCTATACCCAGAAGGTATATGAATTTCCGTGGATAGACGATTTTGCTGCTGCGCGCAATTTCGCCTTTTCCAAGGCGACGCGGCAGTACTGCATGTGGCTGGACGCGGATGACATTCTGGAGCCAAGCGATCGAGAAGCGTTGCTGCGGCTCAAGGCTTTGCTGCCAGCGGATGTGGATGTCGTTATGATGCGCTATCATACTGCCTTTGATGAGAAGGATCGGCCGACTTTTTCCTATTATCGAGAGCGAATTGTGCGCAACACCCAGCAGTATCGCTGGGAGGGCAGAGTGCATGAGGCGATTGTCCCTGCGGGGAATGTCGTCTATTCCGAGATTGCCGTTTCACATCGGAAGGTAAAAGAAGCGGATTCTGGGCGCAATCTGCATATCTATGAAATGCAGAAGAAGGCGGGGGAGGCCTTTTCACCAAGAGATCAGTTCTACTACGGAAGAGAGCTCTATTATCATGCCAACTATGATGCGGCGCTCTCGGTGCTGCGTCAATTTTTAGAGGAAGGCCAAGGCTGGCTGGAAAACAAGATAGAGGCATGCAGGACTATGGCGCTTTGCCACAGGATGAAAGGGGAGATGCGAGACGCCCGATCGGCATTGCTTGCTTCTTTTGAGTATGATACGCCCAGAGCAGAAGTGTGCTGTGATTTGGGCGAGCTGTTTTTGGCGGAGGAAAAATATGAGCAGGCGATTTTCTGGTATAAACTTGCGCTGACCAAACAGAGAAACGATGCTTCTGGCGCGTTTATTTCTCCGGATTGCTATGGCTATCTGCCCTATATTCAGCTGTGCGTCTGTTATGATCGCCTGGGCCAGAAGAAAAAAGCCAGAGAATATAATGAAAAAGCCGGAAAACTTAGGCCGGATTCACCGGCATATCAATATAACAAAGCTTATTATGAAAAACTCTTTGGCGAAGACAAAGAGCTATCACAGTAAGGCGTTGCTGAGAATATAGTAGAGCGAGGCAAGCGAGAGCCTTAGGATATGAACGCAGTTCATAAATATGAGAAAAGGAGCGAAGAAAAGTGAGTCCTTATCCTTTTAATAGACAGCCCATTTGCCCAAGATGCGGCAAACCGATGAATCAATGCTGTTGCCATCGAGGGCCTACCGGCCCGACTGGGCCGACGGGTCCTCAGGGGCCGATGGGAATTCCTGGGCTTCCTGGCCCGCAGGGTGTGCCTGGTCCGCAGGGAATTCCGGGTGCAACAGGCGCGACCGGTGCGACTGGGCCCATGGGCTTCCCGGGCATTCCCGGTCCGACGGGCCCTACTGGCCCTGCAGGCGGCCCGACCGGTCCCACTGGCCCTACTGGTCCGACTGGACCCACGGGTCCCACTGGCCCGAGAGGAGAGACTGGTCCGCAGGGTCCGACAGGCGCGCCGGGCACGAATGGTGCGATAGGTCCGACCGGTCCGACGGGTGCACCGGGCACGAATGGCGTTAGGGGTCCCACCGGCCCCACAGGTCCGACTGGTGCCGCGGGAACCAATGGTAGAATGGGCCCGACCGGTCCCACGGGCGCCACTGGTGCGACAGGTGCAACGGGAGCGCAGGGCCC
>JAHZHM010000090.1 GCA_019420265.1 Clostridiales bacterium | reverse complement strand
GATACGGAGATCAAGAAAGACAATCCATTTGCACAGCTAAAAGGATTATTTGATTAACGCGAGGGAGGTGTGTATACATGGCAGTACCAAGAAGGATGACAAGCAAATCCAAGACACGCAGCAGAAAGGCAAACTGGAAGCTATCTTTGCCGGGTTTGAGCGAGTGCCCTCAGTGCCACGAGCTTAAGCTGAACCATAGAGTCTGCAAAAACTGCGGATATTATGATGGCAAGCGTGTTATCACAAAAAACTAATGAATGCAGAAAATGCCAAGGGTTTCTCCCTTGGCGTTTTTTATTGCGAAAACCAAGGATAAATTTTGCTTGAATATTTTGTGCCTGTGCAACTCATAGCTTGGACGGATGACTCATATATATGAACTAGCAAGTATGAAACGACGGAGGGCAGCATGAGATATTCGAGAGCACAATATGAGAGCGCAAAAGCTTCGCAGCAAAAGGGATCCAGAAGCTTCCTGTTTTTTGCGATCCTTGCAGTTGTGATAGTGGGAGTATATCTGATTGGCGTGGCAAAAGTGGGAGACTTCCTCTCTCAGAAAATTGTAACGCCTGTTGTCTCCTGGCTGACGGGAGAAGATGTCAAAACGCCAAGCGAGAGCAAAAATGCCGGGGTAGCGCCTGTCATATCGCCGGCGGCCAGCAATATGGAAAAAGAGCTGAAACTGCCGGGAGGGACGATCTACGCCCTTCAGGTTGGCCTATATGCAGAGGAGAATAACGCAAAAGACGCCTCTGTGCAGCTCGTCAGCAAAGGCGGGGCAGGCTATATTCTTCAGACGGCGGAAGGGAAGCGCGTGCTCATTGCCGGCTATGCCACGAGGGAAGATGCGGAAAACGTCCAGCAGCGGCTTTTGAAAGAACAGCAAATGCAAACCAGCGTTTTTGAGATGGCGACGCAGGAAATGACGGTAACCGTCTCTTCGGATGCGGATTCGCTGGCAAAGATAGAGGCTGCGCTTTCCAGCGCCAATAAATACTACGACGATCTGATGGGGTATGCCATTTCCTTTGATAAGCAGGAGCTGGATAAAGCGGCGCTTCAGCAGAATATTGCGGGCATGAAAAGCGATGCGGCCGGCATCAAGGCAAATCTGCAAAAGCTTGAGGCAGGGGATAACAAGGTGATAGGCTCGCTCATCGCGTATTATGAAAAAGTAGAGACGGCGCTTGCCAAGGCCGAAGCGGATTTGAGCGATGCGGCGCTCTCTTCCCAGGTGAAAGAGGTCTATTGGAAATTGGCGCCGCGAAAATGGAATTGGTAGGGAATTTACAAAATTAGCGAAAAATCCCTGTTTCTCTGGTAAAAATATGGATTTTAAACATTTTCCCCAAAACTACTAGCTTTTTCGAGGCCGGAATGATAAAATAATGGATGTTCCACTTGTTACTTTTTTATCATTTCTTTTACAAGCTCGATTAGGAGGTTTATTTGAATGCCAACGTTGGTTTTAGAGAAGGCAAAAGTACAAGAACTCAAAGAGTATATCGCGGCTAAAAAAGATATTCCCGGCCCGCTGATGCCGGTAATGCAAAAAGCGCAGGAGCTTTTTGGCTGCCTCTCTTTTGAAGTTCAGGAGATCATCGCGGATGAGATGAATATTCCCATGAGCGAT
>JAHZHM010000009.1 GCA_019420265.1 Clostridiales bacterium | reverse complement strand
AGCGCTGCGGCAACGCCAACCTCTCGACGATTCTGCCCAATTTGCAGCTCAAAGCCGGCTACGATTGCATCCCATCCGATCAGATGGAGCACCTGACCAGCGCTTGCCGGGCGCTGGCGGATACGGCCAATCTCTCGCTGCCCGGTAATCTGCCCTATGTGGGCTCGGCCGCGTTTGCGCATAAGGCCGGGATGCATGTGGACGCCGTTAACAAGCTGCATGCCAGCTTCGAGCATATCTCTCCCGGCGCCGTGGGCAATAAGCGCAGGCGGCTGGTGGGCGAGGTTTCGGGCAAAGCCTCCCGGCTGGTGCGCCGCTATCAGCCGGAAATTTCCAAAGATTCTTCCAAGCTGGCCGAGATCATGGATCAGCTAAAGCGCATGGAATTTGCCGGGTATCAATTTGAGGCGGCAGAAGAGAGCCTCTCCTTGCTCATCCGCCGCTGCCTGCATTTGCAGGAAAAATTCTTCGAGCTGGATCACTATAAAATCATCGGCGAATACCCGCTTTTTGCCCAGCTCTCCCCCTCTTCGGCTATCGTCAAAGTGCGGGTGGGGCAGGAATCTTCGCTGACTTCCGCCGAGGGCAACGGCCCTGTTCACGCGCTGGATTTGGCGCTGCGGCGGGCGCTCATTCCCTTCTATCCCTGCCTGGCGGGGATGCGGCTGGCGGATTACAAAGTCCGCGTGCTGGAATCGGATGCGACGACGGCTGCCGGCGTGCGCGTGCTCATCGAATCCACCGATGGCGAGCGGACTTGGCGGACGGTGGGCGTCTCCGCGGATATTCTGGAAGCCAGCTTTCTGGCGCTCTCGGATTCCATCGAATATAAGCTGACGCTGGAAAAAGAGAAAGTTTAGCGGCGCCGCAGGGCGCAAAAAAGCAGCGCACCAAAGTGCACTGCTTTTTCTATTGAGCCTTTACCAAAGCTGGTTTTCCCCTAGCTCCAGCACAATATCCCCCTGCTCGAAATCCGCTCTATGCCGCTTGGCTTTTGGGGAAAGCAGCCGCATCATGGTCGCCAGGGTTAGGCTGTCGCTGCGAAACGGTTTGCTTTTGGTCCCGCCCACCAGGCAGGCGCCGGGCATTTGCTCCCATCCGCACCTTGCATACAGGCCAACATTCTCCTTCGCGCAGGTAAAAATGCTGAGATCCGCTCCTTGCGCGGCAAGAAACTCCGCCGCCCTTTGGATGGTCTGCGTCGCAAGCCCTTTTGCCTGGTATGCGGGATGTGTTACCACTTCGCTCAGCCCATACGCCAGATATGCTTCTCCCCTGTGATGCAGCGCGCTTTTTCTTATGCCGACATGGCAAATCGCCCTGCCTTTCTCCAGCCCTGCCTTTCTCCATCAGGATAAACGAGGTTACATAGGTATTGGGAGCGGATGGGAAGCTCTGCTCCTCCGGGCCCTGGGGCCATGCGGTATCCTCCAGGGCGAGAATCGCTTTGGCAATGCCGGCGCCGCATTTTTCTTGCGGATATTGGATCAGTTCCATCCTTTTTTCCCTCCCAAAGCCGCTCTATCCCAGGCTGCATTCAAACAAAAACATCTCGCAGCGATCGTCCTTGGCAATCTCCTTGGAGAAGGAGGAATACGTCGCCACTTTGGCAAACCCAATTTCCTTTAGATACCCCTCCATTTCCCCAAAGCGGTAGAGATGGGTCTGAAAATCCATGGGCTCGCTTTGCAGCAGCTGCTCTCCGCGGCGCAGCTCGTAGATGCCCGGCGAAAACTGCGTCTGGCTCTGCTCATCGTAATAATTCTTGCTTTTCAGGATGAGATCCAGCCCTTCAGCCGTTTTCACAGAGACGGAAGTTTTGTATTCCTCGCCGTCTTCGCACCGATTCGCGACAGTATCCACAGCGAAAACTAGTTTGCCTCCCGGCAAAAGCAGATTTTTCAGTTTGCGCAAAATCGCTTTGCATACGCCCAGATCCGTAAACAGCGAAACCGAGCCGGAGGAAATGAAAATATAGTCATACTGCTCCGCAAAATTATGCTCTATGATATCCGCCTGCCAGGCGCGCGCATCCGGCGCCTTTTGCTTTAATTTATCCAGCATCTCCTGGGATAAATCGATCCCGCTGATGGCATATCCCCTCTGCCAAAAGGGGACGAGAAAGCGCCCGCTGCCGCACAGCGGCTCCAAAATCTTCTCCCCTTTTTTGGCATAGGAGAGGTAGAAACCAAGCTCATCCTGCGGCGCATCCCTGTGCAAAATTTCGTACATCTCCGTGCACAGGCTGCCGTAGTAATTTTGTCTATTTTCGTTCATCTATTCTTTTAACTCCTTCTATTTCTTTTAGCTTTGGCGCCAATCATCCCGCTAGAGCCTCTTGGTAAAGAGAATTTCCAGCGGCTCCTCCTCTAAAAGCAGGCTTCCGGCATCCCGATAGCCCAGGGCCCGGTAAAAATGCTGTGCCTGCTCGCTGGCGAGTGTGGATGTCATCACAAGGCGATAGCCCTGCTGCGCCATTTCGCTCTCCCAGGCCTGCATCAGCTGCCTGCCATAGCCCTTTGCCTGAAACCTTCCAGCAAAAAGAGCAGGTTCAAAAAGGGGGTATTGTCCCAAAACAGGTTCCAGCGCAGCCACCCGATGGGCTGGCCGCCCTCCTGCGCGATTAAAATTCTCCCCCGCTCTATCTGTGCCTGCAGCTCACCCGGGGCGATATGCGCGTCGTGCTGTGATAAAAAGGCGAAATCCTCCGCCTGCGCTCTGCGAATTTCCATGTATTTTCTCCTCCATTCATGCTCTGCTCGCCTGCCGGTGTTTTGCGAAAACCAGTAAAATTGCGGCCAGCGCGGCGATGGTCGCGCCTGCCCAGGCCGTGCTCTGGGCCGTCATATGCGGAAACTGCTCCTGCTTGAAAAGATAGGTGAGAAACGCATTGGGCAGGTTGACAAAATAGGCCACAAAGAAGTTGTTCCCGGAAAGCCGAAAGGCCAGGGCAAAGCCGATTCCCACCGCCAAAAGCAGCGCCAGATCTCCCGCGCTCCGAAAGCCAGGGTAGCCCAAGTGATAAAGCGAAAAGAGCAGCCCCGAAGCTACCACCGCGGCCGCGCTCCCAAACTGCTTTTCCAGGCGCATCTGAACAAACCCCCGGAAAAAGAACTCCTCAAAGAAAGTCGTCATCACCAGCGGTAAAACTGCGATGGGCAGCCTTTCCCAGGGCAAGCGCCCTCCTGCCGCCAATTTGGGGATGATTTGCCCGCCCACCGAAAAAAGGCAAAAGGCGCACAGCACGAGAATTTGGCGGCCGCCCAGCTTTTTCATGCCCATCTCCGCCAGGCCCTCTCCCCTTTTTGCGGCCATCCACAGCGGCAGCAGCACGCTCACGCCCAGCCCATAGAGCAGGTTGTAAAAAAGATAATATGCGGCGCTCTCAAACAGGCAGGCCAGAGCGATAAGCGCGATCATCGCCAGCTCCGCCGCGCAGCAAAATAATACCAGTTTCTTTTTTCCCATCCCAATCCGCCTTTCCTGCTCCCATTATATCCGAAAATGCGCCGCAGGTACACACCTTTTGGAACAGTGAGCGTGCAAAAAAGCGACTGCAAATGACCTTGGCCATTTGCGGTCGCTTTCTATTTATCAGAAATGCTATTTCTCCTGCTCCGCCTTTTTGGGCGCGCTCTTTTTTGCCTTGCGCTTTTTGCCCGCACGCACGCAGAGCAGCACGATCACCGCAATCACCCCCAGCATGAGCAGCAGAGGCGATGCGCCCACCAAAAAGACTGCCGCGCTCTCAAAGAACACGCCGATGGCCCGCAGCGTTCCGTTAAATGCCTCGCCCATGCGGCTGCCCACGCCCTCTTTGGATGTCGCCACGCCTGCCGAGCGGACGACCTCCCTGATTTCAATGGTCAGCGTGGAATATTCCACCTGGTGATCCAGATGCCGGCGCTCGCCTTTGAGCGTATCCAGCTCGGATAAAATCTCGCTCATCTCCTTCTCCAGCGTGATGATATCCTCCATCCGCTCCGCCGCCCGCAGGTGCTCTTCCAGCTTGGCATAGCGCGTCTCCAAAAGAGCGATGCGCGCTTCGTTATCGTAATAGTATTCGGTGATGTCCTGAACATCCACATGCCGGCGCACGATATCCATCCGGCCATCGGCGTCGTCCAAAAACGCCTGGAAGCGCTCGGTCGGAATGCGGGCCACCAGCTCGCCGTATCTGCCCGCATCGCCATAGGCCACGGGCGCCGTGCCCGAGAGCGTCTCCCCGGCCAGATAGCCGCCCATGGCCGCAATCTGCTCTTTGAGCGCCGCGTAATCCGCCTCAAACTGCTCGCTCTCTATCTCCATCTCTCCGATATAGATGAGCTTTTGCGAGGCGCTGGCATTTGGTTGCATACTGCCCTGCACCGTGCTCTCCACGCTCATATCCACCGCGCCCTCGGCGTTTTCTGCCGGCGCACTGCCGCCGCTGTAATAATCCGCGCCGCCATAGCTATCCTGCGCGCTCTTTTGCGCCGCGCATCCCAGCAGCATGACGGCCGCCAAAACCAAAGCTGCCGCCAAGATCATCCCCCTATGCATCCACCTTTTTTTCATGCCCTTCCCTCCTTTGGCTTTTTTCTTTAGACGCTCATTTGGGAAAAAAGTTCCATCTTTGCGCCGCACCGCAAAAAAACTGCAAAACCGCGCCCTTTGCCGGCGAGGTATGCTATAATGATAATATAATTTTACAAAGGAGAACAGCCATGCAGGCGCTCAAAGACCGCATCTTATCCGAGGGCAAAGTCTTGCCCGGAAACATTCTGAAAATCGATGGCTTTTTAAACCACCAGCTGGATATCTCCCTGCTCTGCCAGATAGGGCGGGAATTTGCCCGGCGCTTTTCGGACAGGCGCGTCGATAAAATTTTGACCATCGAAGCTTCGGGCATCGCAGTCGCCTGCATTGCGGCGCAGTATTTCGGCAACCTGCCTGTGGTCTTTGCCAAAAAGGCCAAATCCGGCAATCTGGATGCGCAAAGTCTTCTGCAAAGCGAAATTTACTCCTATACTTACAAAAAGCCCGTCATGCTGACCGTCTCCAAAGACTGGCTGCGGCCGGGCGAGCGCGTGCTGGTGATAGACGATTTTCTAGCCAACGGCGAGGCGCTGCGCGGCTGCATCGACCTGCTCGGCCAGGCCGGGGCAGAGCTGGCCGGCGTGGGTATCGCGGTGGAAAAAGGGTTTCAGGGAGGCGGCGACAGGCTGCGCAGTGCGGGAATCGACGTGCAGTCCCTGGCCATTGTGCAAAGCCTGGAGGGCGGCATCATCCGCTTCCGGGAGGAACAGTAGCGCGGTTTTTCCGTGGGAAGGAGGGCGAGTATGCCAATACAAATCAAAACAGAGCGGCTAGTTCTGCGCCCGCTGGGCAGCGCGGATTTGCAGACCGTGCATGCCTATGCCTCGGATGCCGAGGCGACCGCCTATATGCTTCGCCTGCCCAGCCGCACGCCGCAGCAGACAGCGCAGTTTCTGGCCTGCGCGGAGCAGGAATGGCAAAAGCAATCCCCGCGCTTTTACGAATTTGCCATCACGCTGGCCGGGCGGCAAATTGGCGCGGTCTCCCTCTATTTAGAGGATGCCGAGCCTGCTGGCGAGCTGGGATGGATTTTGGATCAGCGCTATTGGCGGCAGGGTTTTGCCACCGAAGCCGCGCAGGCCATTTTGGAATTTGCCCGCGGCCTTGGGCTTTCCCGCCTGACGGCGCATTGCGATGCCAGAAACATCGCTTCCCGGCGGGTGATGGAAAAAATTGGCATGACGCTGGAAGACGACAGCGCACTGCGCATCTATCCCGAGACGGGAGAGCGCGCCCGGGAGCTGCTCTTTGGCCTGGCGCTTTTGCCCTAACCATGCCCATTCGGCGCCCTTTGGGGCGCTTTTTTGCTGCCTCAAATTTTTTGCGACAAAGTTTGTCTATTTGTAGGGAAAATAGTATAATTATGTCATATAAGCTATGATTCTATATTATTCGAGGTATGATTTGGCATGGTAACAATTCGACAGGTGCAGACCCGCAAAGACCGCAAGCGGTTTATCTGCTTTCAAAACAGGCTCTATCGGGATATTCCGCAGTATGTTCCCACGCTGCTTTCCGACGAGCTGGCAAATCTGGACCCAAAGAAAAACCCGGCGTTTGAATACTGCGAGATGCGCTTTTTCCTCGCCGAGCGGGAGGGCAAAATCGTCGGCCGAATCGGCGGCATCATCAGCCACAAGGCCAACGAGATCTGGGGCGTGCGCACCATCCGCATCACCCGCATGGATTTTATCGACGATGCGGAAGTCGCAGATGCGCTGGTGCAGACCATCGCGGCCTGGGGAAGAGAGCAGGGCATGGAGCGCATCATCGGGCCCATCGGCTTTTGCGATCTGGATAAGGAGGGGATGCTCGTGGATGGCTTTGAGCGGCCGGGCATGTTCATCACCTACTACAACTTCCCCTACTATGCGGAGCACATGCAGCGCATGGGCTTTGGCAAAGAGGTCGACTGGACCGAGCATATCGTCTATGTGGATGGGCACGACCAGGCGCGCCTGGATAAAATCTGCCAGCGCATTTTGCAAAAGGGCCATTTCACCGTCCGCCAGTTTGCCAGCAAGGCCGAGCTGAAGCCCTATATCCCGCAGATTTTTGAGCTCATCAATGCGGAATACAAAAAGCTTTATGGCGTTGTCCCCATCAGCGAAAAGCAGATTTCCTATTAT
>JAHZHM010000089.1:2993-4015 GCA_019420265.1 Clostridiales bacterium | reverse complement strand
CGCCTTCGTCCGGCTCGATCACTTCCCCCGTCCCCGAAACAAGCAGCATCTCGTCCTTGTCTGCCGCAATGAGCATGGCCTCCAGCTTTCTCATCATCTTATCGCTGCGCCACTCCTGCGCCAGCTCCACAGCCGCCCGGGAAAGGCTGCCGCCATATTGCTCCAGCTTCGCCTCGAACCGCTCGGAAAGCGTAAACGCATCCGCCACAGAGCCCGCAAAGCCCACGACAACTTTGCCGTCATATAGCCTGCGCACCTTTTTCGCGTGATGCTTCATCACGGTATGCTCTCCCATCGTCACCTGGCCATCTCCGGCCAAGGCGCATTTTCCATCCTTGCGAATGCCTACGATTGTCGTCGCTTCAAATAATCCCATTTTAATCTTCTCCTATTTCGCCAGTCTCTCTGCCCATTCGCGCACTTCCTCCAGCGCGCGCTGGGAGAGATAGGTATTTTTCTCTGCCTTTTTGCGAAACCGCTGATCAGGCGGGTCGATGATGCCAAAGGTGATGTTCATAGGCTGAAAATCCGCCGAAGGGCTGCTGCTGATATAGCGCGCCAGCGCACCCATCGCCGTTTTTCCCGAAAGAGCCGGCATCTGCTGCCCCTCTGCCTGAAATGCCGCCGCCAGCCCTGCATAAAGCCCGCTGGCCGCCGATTCCACATATCCTTCCACGCCCGTCATCTGCCCGGCAAAGAAGAAGTTTTCATCCGCCCGCAAGCGATAAAACGCATCCAAAATTTTTGGGGAATTGAGGTAGGTATTCTGGTGCATCACGCCAAACCGCGCAAACTCTGCCTGCTCCAGCCCCGGAATCATGGAAAACACCCGCTTCTGTTCGCCAAACTTCAGGTGCGTCTGGAACCCTACCAGGTTATACATCCGCCCCGCTTCATCCTCTTTTCTCAGCTGCACAACGGCATACGGCCGGCTGCCATCCGGGGCAGTCAGCCCGACGGGCTTGAGCGGGCCAAAGAGCAGCGTCTGCTCGCCCCGCTTTGCCATCACTTCCACAGGCATG
>JAHZHM010000089.1:0-2983 GCA_019420265.1 Clostridiales bacterium | reverse complement strand
ACCCTTCAAAAACCTCCTGGCCTTCAAACCCATGCAGCTGTGCGCATTCCGCAGAAATCAGCACCTGATAAAAAGCCTGATATTCCTCTTTCGTCATGGGGCAGTTGAGATAGTCGTCCGTCCCCTTGCCATACCGGGAAGCTGCAAACACTTTCTCATAGTCGAGGCTTTCCCCCATGACGATAGGCGCCGCCGCATCGAAAAAGTGCAGCCGCTCCTCGCCGATTTTCACCGCAATCTCTTCGGAAAGCGCATCCGAGGTCAGCGGTCCGCTGGCCACGACGACGATGCCTTCCATCCCGGAAAGGCTGCTCACTTCCCCCTCGTGCAGCGTAATCAGCGGGTTCTGTTTTATCTTACTCGTAATATAGTCTGAAAATGCCGTGCGATCTACGGCCAGCGCCCCGCCAGCCGGCACGCGCGTCGCATCCGCGGCCTGCATAACCAGCGAATCCATCAGCCGCATCTCCTCTTTGAGCAGCCCAACGGCATTTTCCAGCCGATCCGCCCGCAGAGAGTTTGAGCAGACTAACTCCGCAAACCCCGGATAGCGATGAGCCGGAGTATAACGCTCCGGCTTCATCTCATATAGCTCCACGGCGATGCCCCGCCGGGCGATCTGGTGCGCCGCCTCGCATCCCGCAAGGCCCGCCCCAATCACATGAATTTTATGCTTCATCTTTTGCTTGCCCTTTACTTTTCTTCTGGTTGCTCGGGCAATTCTCATTGCCGCATTTTTTGTAAGTCCCCCGGCCGCGCTTTAGAACCATATAGCTTCCGCAAACCGGGCATTTCTCCTCCACCGGCATATCCCAGGAGACAAAATCGCAGTTCGGGTAGTTATCGCAGCCATAGAAAATCCGGCCCTTTTTAGAGCGCTTCTGAACAACCGTCCCTCCGCATTTTGGGCAGGGCGTTTTGATGGTGTTCTTGATGGGCTTGGTGTTTTTGCAGGTCGGGTAATTCGGGCAGGCGATGAACTCGCCAAACCGGCCGCTTTTATAGACCATCTCCGCGCCGCAAAGCTCGCAGGTGATGCCCGCCGGGCGATCCGGAATCTTGACATGCTCCACGCTCTGCTCTGCCTTTTCCAGCTCCTTCTCAAAGGGGCCGTAAAAATCGCCGACGATGCCCTTCCAGTCCTTGCCCTCGCTTTCGACGGTATCCAGCTTCTCCTCCATATCCGCCGTAAACTGAATATCGACGATATCCGGGAAGTTCTTCTTCATCAGATCCGTCACGATCTCTCCGAGCTCCGTCGGCAACAGGGCTCGCTTCTCTTTCTTGACGTATTCCCGATCCAGAATCGTCGAAATCGTGGGCGCATAGGTGGAAGGCCGGCCAATGCCCAACTCTTCCAGCGTCTTGACCAGGCTCGCCTCGGTATAGCGCGGCGGCGGAGAGGTGAAGTTCTGCTTGGGATCAATTTTTACCGGCCTGCAAAGCTCTCCTTTGCCCATGGGCGGCATGGTTTTGTTCTGGCTCTCGTCCTCTTCAATCTGGGTGTCATAAGCGGCCCGAAAACCGTTGAACACCATCTTGGAGAAAGCCGCCCGGAACTGGTATCCCGCCACTTCCAGCTCATACGACATATTCTCATACCGCGCCGGCGTCATCTGGCTGGCCAAAAAGCGCGAATAAATCAGGCTATAGAGCTTATACTGATCCGCCGTCAGTTTATCCTTGATGCTGGCAGGCGTGCGGTGAATATAGGTCGGCCGAATCGCCTCATGCGCATCCTGCGCGTTCTTGCGCCCAGCATAGATGTTGAATTTCTCCGGCGCATACTCTGCCCCATACTGCTTTATAATCTGCTCTTTTGCGGCCTGCTGGGCCTCGATGGCGATGCGGGTAGAATCCGTACGCATATAGGTGATAAGGCCGACCGTCTCGCTCTCGCTCAGCTTCACGCCCTCATATAGCCCCTGGGCGACAGCCATCGTGCGCTTGGTCGTAAAGCCCAGTTTCCTCGCCGCATCCTGCTGCAAAGTGCTGGTCGTAAAAGGCGCGAAAGGCCTGCGCTGTTTGGTTCCCTTTTTCACACCCGCAATCAGGAAATCCTTTCCCTTGATCGCGTCTAAAATTTCCTGCGTCTCCTGCTGGCTGGCCGGAACCAGCTTCTTGCCCGCTTTCCCATAGAAAGAAGCTTCAAACTGGTTTTTCCCCTGCATATCCGTCAGCAGAGCCGTTATCGTCCAATATTCCTGGGGCACGAAATCGCGGATCTCATTTTCCCGATCCACAATCAGCCGCACTGTAACCGACTGCACGCGCCCCGCCGAAAGCCCCCTGCGAACTTTCTGCCAAAGCAGCGGTGAAAGCTTATAGCCCACCAGCCGATCCAGCACGCGCCTTGCCTGCTGCGCGTTGACGCGGTGCAGGTCAATTTCCCGCGGATTTTGAATCGCGCCGGTAACCGCCGCCTTTGTAATCTCGTTAAACTCAATGCGCCGCACATCTTTATCCGGATCGATGGCATTGGCAATATGCCAGGAAATCGCCTCGCCCTCTCGGTCCGGGTCGGTCGCGAGATAGACCGTCTGGGCGGCATTCGCCTGTTTTTTCAAATCATTTAAAAGCGGTGTGCGCCCCCGGATGACGATATACTGCGGCTCAAAATTGTTTTCGATATCCACGCCGATTTTGCTCTTGGGCAAATCGATAAGGTGCCCGTTGCTCGCCGTAACTTTAAAACCCTCGCCCAAAAATTTCTCAATGGTCTTTGCCTTTGCCGGCGACTCCACAATGACCAAGTTATAGGGCTCTTTGCTCTCGGCGCGCTTACCCGTGCTTTTTGCGGCTGTCTTTTTTGGTTTTGCCGCGGCTGTCTTTTTCGCCGGCGCCTTCTTTGCCGCTGTTTTCTTTGCACTTGCGGCTCTGGCCGGCGCTCTCTTTGCCGCAGTTTTGGCGGCGGAGGCCGCCGTCTCGTTTTCTTGTAGTTTTGCTCTCGCCAAATTCCATCTCCCCGGCAGGCCAGCGCGCC
>JAHZHM010000088.1:6771-8138 GCA_019420265.1 Clostridiales bacterium | reverse complement strand
CTGCCTTCGGGCGCTCTTTTTTGATCGTGCCGCCAGGTGCCCGGCATTTTATTTCAAGTATTCTATTACATATATAGAAGGAATCACAAAAAATAGAAAGGAGAATTTTATGCAAATCCGCTCACTCCTGCCCGGCGAAATGGAGCAATGCTGCTCTCTTGTGCGCAGTGTGTTTGATCGCTTTGAGGCACCGGATTACAGCAAAGAAGGCGTCGCCTCTTTTTATTCCTTTTTGGATTCCGTTCCGGAGCAGTTTTCTGCCGGGGCGCTTGCTATTTGGGCGGCCTGGAAGGAGAATCGCCTGATCGGCACGCTTGCCATGCGAGATGGATGCCATATCTGCCTTCTGTTTGTGCACCCCGATTATCATAGACAGGGAATTGCCCGCGCACTTGTTCAAACGGCTGAGAAATTTGTCCGAGAAAATGGGCAAGAGCAGCTTACCGTAAATTCCTCCCCCTATGCCGTTTCTGTGTATCATCGTTTGGGGTTCTCGGATCTTACCCCTGAGCAGACGGTAGACGGCATTCGCTTTACGCCCATGCGCCGCCCGCTTTAGCAGCGTGTTTTCCTATTTTATGTCGAATTTGCTTTCTTTTTCTCAGATGCTGCATTCCGCTTCCACTAGCATTGACATAGCCTTTTTTTGGATCTATAATACCTCTATTGATTAGATAATCTAACTAATTAAAAAGGAGGGAAACGCATGCAAAAAGGTATGTTTTCGGAAATCAACCATTTGCTGGTGGATATTTTCCGCAACATTCTCTCGGTGGAGGAGCAGACGCTGCGCACAACTCGATTGGATTTGAGCATTGGCGAACTTCATATTTTAGAGACCATCGGCCAGCACTGCCGAAAAGAAAATGCCGGCTGCTCTATGAGCCAGATCGCGCAGGATCAAGAGATTACGCTTCCCTCTGCGACAGTCGCAATTCAAAAGCTGGAGAAAAAGGGATTTGTGCAGAAAGTGCGCTCAAAAAAAGATGCCAGAGTCGTCCGCGTTACGCTGACCCGCATGGGCCGCCGCGCCGATGCGGCGCACCGCTATTTTCACGAGCAAATGGTGCGCTCGCTGCTGCGCGAGGCGAGCGACGAGCAGGCGCCTATTTTGCTCAGCGCACTGAAAAATCTCAATGAATTTGTGCATAAGCAGGCGGCGGAGGCCCTGGCGCTCAACCAAAGCATCTACCCCGCCAGAAAGAAGGCATTATCTTGAAAATTATCGGAACTGGCAGCGCGGCCCCAAAGCTGCGCATCACAAACGACGATCTTTCCACTTTCCTGGATACTTCCGATGAATGGATTCGCACGCGCACGGGCATCGTGGAACGGCGCATTTTAACGGATGAGGCCCTGGAAGATTT
>JAHZHM010000088.1:0-6740 GCA_019420265.1 Clostridiales bacterium | reverse complement strand
AGAGGCGGCAGAAAAAGCGCTTGCTCAGGCTGGGCTCGGCACCGGCCAAATCGACTATATTTTCTGCTCCAATGTCGTTAACCCATATCTGACGCCAGCGCTTTCCTGCGTCATCCAAGGCAAAATTGGCGCATCCTGCCCTTGTATCGATCTCAACGGCGCTTGCGCGGGGTTTCTCTATGCGCTGGAGATGGCAGAGGCCTATCTGAAAAGCGGAAAATGCAAAAACATTCTCATTGTGGCCGCAGAATGCCCCAGCCGCATGGTGGATTGGACGGATCGCGCAACCTGCGTGCTCTTTGGCGATGGCGCGGCGGCAGCGGTGGTCTCTGCCGGCGGCGAGGATGCCAGCTTTTTGATGTATACTTCCTGTGATACCAATGTGCTGCACGCCTATCACGCTTCGGGCAACTGCCCGTATGTGAAACCGACTGCCTCTTCTCCGCTGTTTATGAACGGCCAGGAGGTCTATAAATTTGCCGTCTCCCGGGCGACCGAGGATCTGCGCGCACTTTGCGCAGAGCGCGGCATGGAGCTTTCGGAGATTGGCCATTTTCTTTTGCACCAGGCCAATCTGCGCATTTTAGAGGCCGTGCGTACCCGGCTCAAACAGCCCAAGGAAAAATTCCCGCACAACGTCGAACTGCACGGCAACACCTCTTCTGCCGGCATCGCGATTCTGCTGGATGAGCTGAACCGCAGCGGCGCGCTGCAAAAAGGCGAATACCTCGCCATGAGCGCTTTTGGTGCCGGGCTGACCAGCGGCGCCTGCATCCTGAAATGGGAGTGATATCCACGAAAAGATGGCTCCTGCCTCGATAGGCGACGGGGTCATCTCAGTCTTAGCGGGAGCTTGAGAATCTCCCACTAAAATCCCAAGGGAACGCCCCTGATTGAACCGCTTGTAACGGTCAAGGCCGTTATAAATAGAGAATTTATCTTATTTTTGGAGGAAATGAACATGACGTTTGAAAAAGTTGCACAGATTTTGGCGGATTACAAGGATATGGATGCCAGCGAAATCAAGCTGGAGAGCACCTTTACAGATCTTGGCCTGGATTCTCTGGATACGGTTGAGATCATCATGAATCTGGAAGACGAGTTTGGCATCAGCATCGAGATGAGCGAAGATCTCAAAACCGTTGCGGATGTGGTCGCGCTGATTGACGAGGCAAAATAGCCATGATCAAAACTCCCATCTGTGATCTTTTCGGGATCGAATATCCCATTTTCCAGGGCGGCATGGCATGGGTTTCGGATGCCAGCCTGGCTTCGGCCGTCTCGAATGGCGGCGGCCTGGGCATCATCTCTGCCATGAACGCAGATGGCGAATACCTGCGCGGTGAAATTCGCAAATGCCGCGAGCTGACGGATAAGCCTTTTGGCGTCAACATCATGCTTATGAGCCCCTTTGCCGATGAAGTTGCGAAGGTTGTGGCCGAAGAAAAGGTTCCCGTCGTGACGACGGGCGCGGGCATGCCCGGCAAATACATGAAAGACTGGCTTGCAGCGGGCATCAAAATCGTCCCGGTCGTCCCGTCTACGGCGATTGCCCGGATGGTCGAGCGCCAGGGCGCCTGCGCTGTTATCGCAGAAGGCGGTGAATCCGGCGGACACATCGGCGAGATCAACACCATGGCGCTGGTGCCCCAGATTTGCGATGCAGTGAGTATCCCCGTTTTGGCGGCTGGCGGCATTGCAGACGGCCGCGGCGTTGCGGCGGCATTCATGCTGGGCGCTGTGGGCGTGCAGTGCGGAACGCGGTTTCTGACCGCCCATGAATGCACGATCCACGAGAACTACAAGAAGCGCGTGCTCAAGGCCAAGGATATCGACACCATCACCACGGGCAAGCGCCTGGGGCACCCGGTGCGCTCGCTGAAAAACCAGTTCTCGCGCAAATTCTTTGAGCTGGAATACTCGGATGTCTCCAACGAGGAGCTCGAGAAGTTTGGCGCAGGCGCTCTGCGCAAAGCTGCCCGGGAGGGCGATGAGGTGAACGGCTGCTTTATGGCAGGCCAGTGCGCCGCGCTGGTCAAGGATGAGCTGCCTGCCTGCGAGATCATCTCCCGCATGTTTGCAGAGGCAGAGCAAAGCCTGAAAGGAGCGCAGCAATGGCTCAAATAGCCTTTCTGTTTGCCGGCCAGGGCGCGCAATATCCGGGCATGGGCAAGGCGCTTTACGACGCTTCCCCCGCCGCTCGGCAGGTATTCGATACCTGCGAGGCACTGCGGGCGGGAACGCTGGCGCAGTGCTTTGAGGGAAGCGCAGCAGAGCTCTCCTCTACCATCAATACCCAGCCCTGCCTCTTCGCTATGGACTATGCCTGCGCTGCCGCTTTGGAAGAAGCGGGCGTTCATGCGGATTATGCCGCGGGCTTTTCTCTGGGAGAAATCGCCGCAGTCGCGTTTTGCGGCTTGCTCTCGCTGGAAGATGCCTTTCGCCTGGTCTGCCGCAGGGCGGAGCTGATGGCCGCCGCCGGGGAAAAGCACCCGGGAGCGATGTCTGCCATTCTAAAGCTCTCTGCCCAGCAAGTGCAGGAGCTATGCGAAAAATACAGCGATGTCTTTCCCGTCAACTACAACTGCCCCGGGCAGACGGTGGTCTCGGGCCAGGAAGAGCAGCTGGCGGCGCTGGAGCAGGAAGTCTCTGCGGCTGGCGGCCGGGCGATGCGCCTGAAAGTCAGCGGCTCCTTCCACTCTCCCTATATGCAGGAAGCATCCGAAGGGCTGGCGGAATATATGGCCGGTTTATCCTTCTGCGCTCCGCTCATTCCCCTCTACGCCAACGCCACGGCGCAGCCCTATGCGGCAGAGCGCGCGGCAGAGCTTTTGGCGCGGCAAGTGAAAAGCCCGGTGCTCTGGCAAACAAGCATGGAGGCGCTGAGAAAAGAGGGCTGCGAGGTTTTCCTGGAAGTTGGCGCCGGCAAGACGCTGACCGGCCTCATGCGCAAAATTGACGCAAACGCGGCCGCCTGCAACATCGAATCTCCCGAAACGCTGCAAAAGGCTGTTTCCATGTTGAAAGGAGAAGAAAATGGCAAATAAAGTCGCCCTGGTTACCGGGGCATCCCGAGGAATTGGCAAGGCCATCGCCCTAAAACTGGCCGAGGCTGGCATGGATATTGCCATCGTCTACGCGGGCAATACTGCCGCCGCAGAACAGTGCCAAAAAGAAATCCAGGCGCTGGGCGTTCGGGCGAAAACTTATCAGTGCGATGTCTCGGATTTCGCAGCTGCGGGAGAGCTCGTCTCCTCGGTTACTGCGGATTTGGGGCCCATCTGGGCGCTGGTCAACAACGCCGGCATCACCAAAGACACCCTCTGCATGCGCATGAAGGAAGAGGAGTTTGACCGGGTGATCGCCGTCAACCTCAAAGGCGCATTCAACCTCATCCGGCAAGCCTGCGGCGGCATGATGCGCAGCCGGGCTGGCCGCATCATCAATCTGACTTCCGTCGTCGGCCTGATGGGCAACGCAGGGCAGGCGAACTACGCGGCCGCAAAGGCCGGCCTCATCGGCCTGACCAAAAGCGTCGCCAAAGAGCTGGCCAGCCGCGGCGTGACTTGCAACGCCATCGCTCCCGGCTTTATCGAGACGGATATGACGGCTGCCATGCCCGCTGCCGCACAGGAGGCCGTTCTCTCAGCCATTCCCATGAAGCGCTGCGGCCAGGCGGAAGACGTCGCCAATCTGGCTGCTTTCCTGGCTTCCGAGCAGGCTGGCTATTTAACCGGGGCAATCATCCCGGTGGACGGCGGCATGAGCATGTAGGCTCCTGCCCCACGCAATTATTTTTCTTATTTTATTTTTATTTTGCTTTAGGAGGATTTGTTATGAGACGCGTTGTCATTACTGGTCTTGGGATCATCTCTCCCGTTGGCAACAATATCCCCGATTATTTTGAAAATCTCTGCCAGGGCGTCTGCGGGATTGGCCCGATTACGCATTTTGATACCGAGGGCTATAAAGTGCATCTGGCAGCCGAAGTAAAGGATTTTAATCCTGCCGATTACGGCCTGGAGAATACTCGCCGCATGGATCTCTATACGCAGTATGCCATGGCCGCCGCAAAACAGGCCGCGGAGGACAGCGGCATTCTTGGAGCGGTTCAGCCGGCACGGCTGGGCGTCTATGTCGGCTCGGGCATTGGCGGCATCCACACCTTTGCTGCCGAGACGGAAAAGCTTTTAAACCGTGGCCCGGGGCGGGTCTCCCCGCTCTTCATCCCCATGATGATCGCCAATATCGCGGCAGGCAATATCGCCATGGCCATGGATGCCCAGGGGCCTTGCCTGCCTGTCGTTACCGCCTGCGCCACCTCGACGCATACCATCGGCGAGGCGTTCCACGCCATTGCGCACGGCTATGCCGATGCCATTTTTGCCGGCGGCAGCGAGGCTGCGGTTGAGCCTTTGGCCATTGCTGGCTTTACCAACTGCCAGGCGCTTTCGCTCAGCGAGGATGCAAACGCCGCTTCCCTGCCCTTCGATGCCCGCCGCAAGGGCTTTGTCATCGGAGAAGGCGCGGGCATTTTGGTGCTGGAGGAATATGAGCATGCCAAGGCGCGCGGCGCGAAGATTTACGCGGAAATTTGCGGTTATGGCAACACTTGCGATGCGCATCACATCACCGCACCTCGGCCGGATGGCCAATGCGCCAGCCGGGCAATTCAGCTGGCCGCACAGGAAGCGGGCATGAGCGACGCCGACAGCATCTATATCAATGCTCACGGCACGGGCACGCCCCTGAACGACTCCTCCGAAACCACCGCCATTAAGCAGGCTTTGGGCGAGCAGGCGGCGAAAAAAGCTGCTATCAGCTCCACCAAATCCATGACCGGCCATATGCTGGGCGCGGCTGGCGCGGCGGAAGCCATCGTCTGCGTTTTGGCGCTGAAGGCAGGCATTTTGCCGCCCACCATTCACTATGAGCAGCCGGATCCTGCCTGCGACCTCGATTATGTTCCAAATACGGCGCGCAAAGCTCAGGCAAGCCTGGCGCTTTCCACTTCCCTGGGCTTTGGCGGGCATAACGCCTGCTTGGCATTCCGCCCCTGCCCGGAGGTGCGCGCATGAACATCAAAACCATTCGCGAATTAGCAGGCATTCTGCAGGATGCCAACCTGACGGCTTTGGAGCTGGAAGAGGGCGAGACGCGCATCCGCCTGGAAAAAAGCGCGCCGGCGCAGATTGTTCAGGGCGCCGTCCCCGCACAGCTTCCCATGGCATCTATGCCCGAGCAGGCGCCTGCTTCCGGCGAGCCGCTGGATGATCCCGGCCTGGATTTCAACGCCATCAGCCTGGTCACTTCCCCGATGGTGGGCGTATTCTATGCCACGCCCGCTCCGGATCAGGAGCCTTTCGTCAAAGTGGGCAGCAAGGTCAAAAAGGGAGATGTGCTCTGCATCATCGAGGCCATGAAGCTGATGAACGAGATCACGGCCGAGCAGGATGGCGAAGTGGTGGATATCTGCGTAAAAAGCGGCGATGTCGTGGAATTTGGCCAGCCGCTCTTTAAAATCTTCTAGGAGGCTGGGATGAACAAAGAAGAAATCAAAACTTTTCTGCCGCATCGGGAGCCCATGCTGCTCATCGATGAAGTAGAGATCGATGAAAATAAAGTTGCGCATGGAATTTACCGCGTCCAGGGAGACGAGTGGTTTTTGCAGGGGCACTTTCCCGGCAATCCCGTCGTTCCCGGCGTGGTGCTCTGCGAAATTATGGCGCAAACCTGCTGCATTCTTCTAAAAGACGAGCTCGTGGGCAAGACGCCCTATTATACCGGCATCGACAAAGCCCGCTTTAAAAACAAGGTTTATCCCGGCGATACGCTGGAGATCTCCGCATATATCACAAAGCAGAAGGGGCCGTTTTTCTTTACGAAGTGCGAAGCATCCGTGGGCGGAAAACTCTGCTGCTCGGGCGATCTTTCCTTTGCGCTAGTTGAAGGGCGGTAGGCCGATGTTTTCAAAAATACTCATTGCAAACCGCGGGGAGATCGCCGTGCGCATCATTCGCGCCTGCAAGGAAATGGGCATCACGACGGTGGCCGTCTTTTCCGAAGCAGATCGGGATGCGCTGCATGTCAGCCTGGCGGATGAGAGCATCTGCATTGGCCCGGCGCCTGTGGCCCAGAGCTATCTGAATATGACGGCGCTGCTTTCCACGGCTGTTGCCTGCGGCGCGCAGGCCATCCATCCCGGCTATGGCCTGCTCTCGGAAAACGCGCATTTTGCCCAGCTCTGCGAAGAGTGCCATATCAGCTTTATCGGGCCGCCCAGCGAGGTAATCACCCGCATGGGCGATAAGGATGAGGCCAAGCGCACCATGCGTGCGGCGGGCGTTCCCGTCATCCCCGGGGGCGGGATCATCTCCTCCGTGGAGGAAGCCCTTGCGGAGGGCGATGCCATCGGCTATCCTCTGCTCGTCAAAGCGCGTTCGGGCGGCGGCGGGCGCGGCATCCGCAAAGTGGAGAAAAAAGAGGATTTAGAGCGCGCTTTTCTGGCGGCAACTGCCGAAGCAGAGAGCGCTTTTGGCGATGGCGCTGTCTATATGGAAAAATTTCTGGCGCCCTCTAAGCATATTGAGATGCAGCTGCTCTGCGATAACTATGGCGGGGTCGTCTGCCTGGGAGAGCGGGAGTGCTCGATGCAGCGCAAAAATCAAAAGCTCATCGAGGAGAGCCCCTCTCCTGCCATTTCGGAGGAGACGCGCGCCCAGATGATCGATGCCTCAATT
>JAHZHM010000087.1 GCA_019420265.1 Clostridiales bacterium | reverse complement strand
CTGCGATAGCATGGATAATATCGTCTCCTATCACGGCAAAACTATATGCAAAAACTGCATTCAAAAACTGGGCGAACTATAGCCTAATTCTTGAGTGTCTTCAGCATAATCTCATATGCTCTGTTCTTACTGATGCCTAGCTGCTGCGCAGCAGTTTTGGCGGCATCTTTGTTTTTCATACCTTTCTTGGCATAATCTCGGATGAGGCCCGCGACTTCCTCTTCCGGGATTTCTTTTTTTGCCTGCCTTGGCGCCCCGGCCAGCACCAGGACATATTCGCCCCTGGGCTGATGGCTGGTAAAATACTCCGCCAGCTCCGCAACGCTGCCGCGCAGCACGCTTTCATGCAGTTTGGTCAGCTCCTTGCAGAGGGCAGCCGGGCGATCCGGGCAAATCTGCGCCATTTCGCCCAGCGTGCGGCAGAGCTGATGCGGGCTCTCGTAGAGAACGGTTGTATAGGGGTGCGCACAGGCGGCCTCCATGGCCTGCCGGCGCGTTTTATCCCGGGGCAGAAACCCCTCGAACACGAATTTTTCCGCCGGAATGGCCGAGACTGTCAGCGCTGCAATGGCCGCACATGCCCCGGGCACGCTTACAATCTCGATGCCCCGCTCTGCGGCCAGCGCCGTCAGCGGCGCACCGGGATCCGAGATGATGGGCGTTCCGGCATCCGTGCACAGCGCCACATCCGCCCCGCCTTCCAGCAGAGCGATAATCTCCTCCACGCGCCCCTGGCCGCTATGCTCATGGCAGCTGATCAGCCGGCCGTGTATCCCCAGGCTGCTGAGCAGCGCCAGCGTGCGCCGCGTGTCCTCTGCCGCGATATAGTCTACCGCCTCTAAAACCTCCGCTGCGCGCCGGGTCATATCCCCCAGGTTTCCTATCGGCGTCGAGACAATATACAGTTTTCCGGCCATGCTAACCCTCCATATGATAAATTGCGCGCAGCTCTGCCGTATAGGCTCCCTGCTGCAGCACATTGAGCTGCGGCAAAATGCGCATTCCCTCCGCCGCATCCCGCACGCCCTTGATTAGAATATAGTTTGGCTCTGCCTGGGCGCTGGGCGCAACCATGCGCAAAAGCTTTGGCTCCAGCCTGGCCTGCCGCATCTCGTGCATCACTTCGGCCAGGCGGCCTGCCCGGTGAATGAGATAAAACCGCCCGCCCGTCTGCAATAGCCGCGCCGCGCTCTGCACCACCTCATGCAGATTGCATGCCACCTCGTGCCGCGCGATGCGGATGGCCTCCTGCTGGCTCTGCCCGCCGGTTCCCAGTTTATCATAGGGCGGGTTTGCAACCACCACCTGCACGGGCGGAATTTCCCTAGAAATCTCTCGGAAGTCCCCCTCCAAAATGCGGATGCGATCCTCCAGGCCGTTGAGGGCGACGTTTTTCCTGGCGAGCTGTGCCGCGGCCGCCTGCAATTCGATGCCGATGAAGCGGGCCGCGCATCTGCCTGAGAGCAGCACGGGCAGAATGCCGCTCCCCGTTCCCAAATCCACCACGGTCTCGCCCTTTTTGGCCTGAGCAAAGGATGCCAGCAGCACGGCATCCGTCCCAAAGCGAAAGACCTCGTCGCTCTGGAGGAAGCGCAGCCCGGCAAAGCCCAAATCCTCTATTTTTTCCATGTTTTTTCAATAAATAGAAAAGCCCGTGCTTACCGCGCGGGCTTTCTTTGCCTTTCCAGCTTTTTACTCCTCGACGATTGCATCGTTGGGGCAAGTTGCTGCGCAGCTGCCGCATTCGATACATACATCCGGATCGATTACATAAATATCGTCGCCCTCTTTGATTGCCTCAACGGGGCAAGCCTCTGCGCAAGCGCCGCAGCTAATGCACTCATCTGTAATTCTATATGCCATGGGAAAGCACCTCCTATAGTATTGACGCTTTTATTTTATCATGCTTCTACTAAAAAGCAATATCTTTTTTCAATTTTCTACATTTCTTCTTTCGGAGATTCCTGCCGCCGCTCTGGCCTAGGCCCGCGGGGCGGCTTGCCTCCCCTTCTTTGGCGATCCTGGCGGCGCGGTTTTTCTGCCTTTTTCCCCTCCGCCTTCTCCGCCTTTTCTGCCCGGGCAGGCTCTCTTCTTTCCGCGTCCTTGGCTTTTTCAGGAGCCTCCTGCTTTTCCGGCGGGCGCTTGCTCCGGCGCTGCACGGAAATCTCCCCGACGGGGTATTCGCGCACATCGAACTCATCGCCCACGGCAATTTTCACCTTCACCAGCTGCCGCAGCGGGTTGGATTCCATGACGACGCCCGTGCCATCCGGCGTCTGCACTTCGCTGCCATTGCGGGGCAAAATGGCCGATAGCTCTTTATAATACTCGTGCTCATAGCCCAGGCAGCACATCAGCCTGCCGCACAGGCCGCTGATTTTGGTGGGCGAGAGCGAGAGGTTCTGCTCTTTTGCCATTTTGATGGAAACCGGCTGGAAGTCGCCCAAAAATTCGGCGCAGCAGGCGGGCCGGCCGCAGGGGCCCAGGCCACCCAGCATTTTGGTCTCATCCCGCACGCCGATTTGCCGCAGCTCGATGCGCGTTTTAAAGACGGATGCCAAGTCCTTAACCAGATCCCGGAAATCCACTCTGCCCTCGGCCGTGAAATAGAAGACGATTTTGCTGTTATCGAATGTATATTCGACGTTGATCAGCTTCATATCCATGCCGTGCTTTTTTATTTTTTCTTCGCAGATGGAAAATGCCTCTTTTTCCTTGCGCTGGTTTGCCTCGATGCGGGCATAGTCTTCCTCGTCCGCCCGGCGAATGACCGGCCTCAGCGGCTTTTGCAGCTCTTTTTGCTCCATCTCCCGCACGCCGATGACCACTTCGCCAAACTCGATGCCCCGGGATGTCTCCACGATCACACCTTCGCCCACCTCAAAGGGGATGCTCAGCGGGTTGAAATAATATATCTTTCCGGCCTTTTTAAACCGGACTCCGATTACCTTGTCAGACACTTTTTGCCTTTACCTCCAATATATCAAACAGCAGCCCCATGATGATGAGCTTGCTGCGCACCTGCGGATAGCGCCGCTTTCTCTCACAGCGCTCCAATGCTAAATTCATTATACCGTAGAGTTGCGCCTTTGTAAAACGCTCTGCCAGAGTTTGCACCGTGCCCAGATCATCCGGGTTCATCAGCTGCAAATTGCCCGTCTGATAGTAAATGGCATCGCGCATGAGCGTCGCCATGGCATAAAACAGCTCCTCCATGCGCGCTTCCTGGCGCATAATTTCCTTCTCCATCTCAAAAACCGAAGGATTTTTCTTGGTCGCCAAGCGCATACAGACTTTTGCCGCGCTCTGGCGCACTTCTGCCAGCTCCTGATCGCCGGCGATTTTCTGTGCCTGGGCATAAGAGCCGCCTGCCCACGCCGCGGCAAAGGCCGCCTGTTGCTCCCCCATGCTCTGCCGCAACTGGCGCACCAGCTCCTTTTTGGGCAGGGGCCGGATGCGCACCTCGATGCACCGGGAGCGCACCGTGGGAAGCAAGCGCTCGCTCTGCGCCGCCGAAAGCACAAAAACCACGCCCTCCGCCGGCTCTTCCAGGCTTTTGAGCAGGTAGTTCTGCTCCTGCACGGTCAGGTCGTCCGCATTTTTGAGGAAAATACACCGCGCTCCGCCTTCCTGCGCCCGGTTGGATAAAAACTCGGGA
>JAHZHM010000086.1 GCA_019420265.1 Clostridiales bacterium | reverse complement strand
CCGCGCCCGTCGTTCCGGCGATGAGCAGGTGTGGCATTTTGGCAAGATCGCCATAGACATTTTTGCCCGAAATATCTTTGCCTACCGCAAACGCCAGCTTGCTCTTATGATTTCTAAATTCATCCGTATCCAGCATTTCCCGGATGGTAACCATCGCTTTTTTGTCGTTTGGCACTTCAATGCCAATCGCAGCTTTGCCTGGAATGGGCGCCTCAATGCGGATACTGGAGGCCGCCATATTCAGCGCAATATCGTTGGAAAGATTGACGATCTTGCTGACTTTGACACCCGCCGCTGGCTGAAGCTCATAGCGCGTAACCGTCGGCCCTTTGCTGGTGCCGATCACTTTTGCATCGATCCGGAAGCTCTTGAGCGTCTTTTCCAGAACCTCTGCTTTGCTCTGCGTCTCGTCTCTCCCGCCTTTTTGGGCGGCCACAGGATTGAGCAAATCAATGGGCGGCATCTGATAGACGCCCTCCGCGCCCTGCTCGCTTTGCTCTGCCTGGCCTGCATCTTCAGTTGGCGCATCCATTTTTGCATGCGCCGTGGCAGATACCGGTGCAATGCTGCGGCTGAGCGGCGCAGAAGATACCGGCCGTATGACCTCTTCGGGCAGCGCTTCGTCCTCTTCCGAAGCGCCATCTTCCCCTTTCAGCACTTGCTCCCAGGTTTCAGGCTCTGATTCTTGTTCTGTCTCTTGCGGCGGGAAAAACTCCGTATCCGAAATAAACTCCTCCGCCTCCTGCGAAACCGGCGTTGTCTCCTGCTCCAAAGCGCGCTCTTCTATCTCTTCTTCTGCTTCTTTGGCAGCCTGTTCCTTTTGGACGACAATATCGTCGATATACAGTTTCTTTTTAGGCGTGGGCAGCTTTTTACTCTTATATTCAAAGCTCTGCTTATAGGCGCGTTCAATGCTGCGCTGGTTTTTCTCGATGCTGCGGCGCTCTTTTTCCACCTTACGGATCTCCGGCTCTTCCTCCTGCTTTTCTTCTTCCTCTAGTCTCGCGTCGCGGCGCATCTCCCGGCGTTCCGCCATTCTTTCAAATAGTTCTGTAAAAAATTTGCCGAAAGATACGCCAGTAAGCACGATCACGCAGACGACGATTAGCGCGCCAAACAAAATGAGCGCGCCCACCTTATCGAGCAGCAGCGCGGCGGGATATGCCAGCAGCCCGCCCAGCACGCCCCCTCCGATTACCTCCAGCGTGGAATCATAGCATTGTTTGAGATATGGGAAATACGCGATCTGCCCGGGGCCATAGGGCCGGGTGCAGCACAACTCCAAAAAGGAGAGCAGGCTGAAAAATCCCAGGATACCGATCGCGATCTGATATCCCTTGGGCTTCTTTCCGCGCACGGCAATGGCCAAAATGCCGCCGCTGATGGTCAGCGCCGGAAGCGCAAAGCTCAGCGCGCCAAACATTCCAAACGAGAAATCGCGGAACCAGGAAATAAAGATCGCCTGCGATGCGGAATACACAGCCACCGCCATAATCAGGCCAAAAGCGATCAGCAAAATGCCGGCAATCTCATTTGCCAGCTGGAATTTTTCCTTTTTCTTTTTCCTCACAGGAGTCGTTTTCTTTTTTGTCGTGGTTTTCTTCTTCGTTGCCATGCGGCCTTCTCCCATAAAATATCGATTCTATTATACAGGAAAAGCCCACATTTTACAATCACCCTGGAAGCAGAAAAGTTTTGCCATTCCTCCGCATTGGAGCGGGCGTTTTCCTTCTGGGCAACCGCATCCGCCGCTCACGCTCAGTTCCAGCGCTTCCATACGATCACTTCGGCATCCGCCCCCAGATCGCCATATTCGCTTACCATGAGATATGTTTCATCCGCGGCAATGCCATAGCACCTATCGCTGCCTTTTTTATGCAGTTGGTTGCCCAGATAAATTTTATTGTCATCCCAGAATTTCACAATCTGCCCGTTTGGCAAGGAGTATTCGAGGTTAATGAAGGATCCTTTAAGGGCATAGAGCTCGCTTACCTCCCGCATCTCCTCTATCCCAAGCGAATGAAAAGCCGCTATCAGCTTTTTCTTCCACGCATCCAGCGCCGCCTCTCCTTTTTTGCATTGCTCTGCAACGACGCATGCCGCGCCAAACGGCCGGCCATTCGTCTCCTGACAGCCCCCACAAATGCCGCACATCTCGCAGCTCTCACAATCCATTCCGCAAATAGATTTTCTCATCTTTCCTCCATCCCTCTAAAATAGATGCCCTGGATTCAAGATAAAAAAAGAGGCCATTTGGCCTCTTTTTTTATCTTGCTTATTCTTCCTCTGCTTGCTTGAAGAGATCTGCCAGAGAAGTCGTCGCCTCTTCGACAGGCGGCAGCGTATAAGCTTCTTCCCGCGCTCTTCTTGCCGGCTTCGCGGATTTCTCATCCTCGTCGCCCTCGTTATCCTGCTTGGGCGTTTCGATCAGCGCGCGCATGGAGAGGCTGATGCGGCGTTTCTCCGCGTTGACTTCCAAAACTTTCGCCTTGACCGTCTGGCCCAGCGCCAAAACATCTTCCACTTTCTCGATGCGGCGATTGGTTACCTGGGAAATATGGATGAGACCATCCACCGTGGGCTCCAGCTCGACAAACGCGCCGAACGGTGCGATGCGGACAACCTTGCCCTCGATGATATCGCCAACGCCATATTTCTCCGGGACGAGATCCCAGGGTTTGGGCTGAAGCTGCTTATAGCCGAGAGAAATTTTCTTTTTCTCGGGATCGACGTTCAGAATCTTGACATCGATTTCCTGGCCCTCTTTGAGCACATCCTTCGGATGTTTGATGCGCACCCAGCTGATATCCGTCACATGCAGCAGGCCATCCACGCCGCCTACATCGACGAATGCGCCGAAGTCCGTCAGGCGTTTGACAACGCCGCGCACAGCCGAACCCTTCTCGAAGCTCTCGAAAATAGCGCGCTCATGCTCTTCCAGCTGTTTCTGGAGCGCAGCTTTGTTGGAGAGAACGAAGCGCTTCTGGCGCTTATCGATATCGATAATCTTGACGGGCAGCGTCTGCCCGACGAAGATCGTCAGATCCTCAACATATTTGAGGGAAAGCTGCGAAGCAGGGATAAACGCATCATAGCCTTCCAGTTTGGTGAGCACGCCGCCCTTGATGACTTTGGAAACCGTAACGTCGTAGAACTTCTCCTCATCCAGATTTTCGATGAGCTCTTTCCATTTCAGCTGGCTCTCGATTTTTCTTCTGGAAAGGCGGACGTTGCCCTCGCCATCGTTGAGCGTAACGATCTCGGCCTCGATCTCGTCGCCGGGTTTGTATGCCTCCGTCAGGGAGACATCGCCCTCCAAAGCGAGATCTTCTTTTTTGATCAGACCATCGGATTTATAGCCAATATTGACACAGATTTCGTCGTCCGTGACTTGAACAACCGTTCCCTTGACAAACTGGCCTCTTCTGACTTTGACAAAAGTCTTTTCGAGCTGGGAAGCGAAATCGTTCTCATCCTCTTCGACCTGCGCCTGCTCTGCTACATTCTCCTCTGCGGCAGGCTCCACCTGCTCTGCTGCCACATCCTGGCTTGCTACCTCCACTTCCTCGGCAGCGACAACTTCTTCAGTTGCCTGAGCTTTTTCTAGTTCACTCATCTGTGTTCTTACCTCCTCAATTATCCAATCCGGCGCGGAAGCACCGGCAACAAGGCTAATTATATCACAATTATGGAAATTTTCAAGAGCGATTTCGCCCGCAGACTCCACATAAAAGGTATTTTTACAATATTTTTGCGCGATTTCAAACAGCTTGCGCGTATTCGAGCTGTGCCTGTCTCCAATGACCACAACAGCATCCGAATTTTTTGCCAAACACGCTGTCTCCTTCTGGCGCTCCAGCGTCGTTTCGCAGATGCTGTCAAACAGCACAGCCCCCGGCGTTTTCTCCCGAATGGCTGCGTAAACCTGCTCCAGCAGTTCGTGCGTGATCGTCGTTTGGGCGACGACCAGCGCGCTCTCAAAAGCCGGGAGCGCCCGAGCCTCCTGCACACTGCCGACCACGCGGGCTCTCTCGCCTGCCCAGCCCTTGATGCCCACCACTTCCGGGTGTTCCGCCTTGCCCACAATGAGAATTGCGGCATAATTTTGCTGTTCCTGGCGCACTTTTTTATGGATGCGCGCCACAAACGGGCAAGTCAAATCGATCACTTCGAGCCCGCGTGCACGCAGCTGCTCATATCGCTCTGGCGGCACGCCATGGGAACGGATGAGCACCCGTGCCCCTTCGGGTACCTCCTGCACACTCTGCACCGAACGAATGCCCTTCTGCCGCAAATACTCTACGAATTTCTGATTGTGGATGAGATCCCCCAGGCTGACCAGCTCTCTGCCCTCTGCCGCTAGCTCCAGCGCCCGCTGCACAGCCCGCTTAACGCCAAAGCAGAAGCCTGCATGCTTTGCCAAAATGATCTGCATTATTTCGCCACCTGCAATTTCAGCTCCACGACTTTATCCCGCAGGTATTCGGAAACTGCTTTGACCGTCTCAGAGTTATAGAGCTTTGTGTCGCCAAAGTTGGTCTTTTTCAGATCGATGGGCTTGCCCACGACGATATAAGTTCTATGGAACGGACGAACCGGCGAGATATAGACAGGCAAAATCGGCGCATCCGAGCGCAGCGCGATCATGGCCGCACCATGCTGAAACGGAGCGATGACGCCATTGCCCGTGAGGTTTCTGCGCCCTTCCGGGAAGATCCCCATGGTTTTCCCTTCATCTAAGACTTGCAGCGCCGTTTTGATCGCACCCAAATCTCCCTTGCCGCGATCCACCGGAAACGCCCCCAGCCAGCGCACCAGCCAAGAGACAAAAGGATTTTTAAAGAGCTCCTTCTTGCTCATATAGTAGATCTTCTGCTTCATGATTAGGTGCGTAAAGATCGGGTCTTTTCCGCTCACATGGTTGGCAATGAGGATCATTTTTCCTTCCTGCTTTGTGTTCTCCTTGCCTATCAGCTTAACGCGGTAGATA
>JAHZHM010000085.1 GCA_019420265.1 Clostridiales bacterium | reverse complement strand
CGATATGATCGCCTCTTGTGATGCCGATGGCCAAAAATGCCTTGGCAAGTTTATCGCACTCTTCGTTGAACTGACGATAGCTATACCGCACGCCGATGAGCGGCGCAACCAGGCCATCGTTATCCGGGTGCATCTTGGCCTGATATTCCACCATCTGCCCAATCGTCATTGTAATCATATCTGTCATATCTGTTTTTGCCATTTTTGTTCCTCCAAAGTTCTGTTTAGCAATAAAAAAACTTTCGTCTCACACAGAGACGAAAGCTATCCTTTCGCGGTACCACTCTGCTTGCAGAAATCAAAATCTGCCAGCTCTACCAGCACTATCATGCTGTCCTCATTTTTTCGGCTGAGTTCCCGTCCAAATCTACCAGTTTCAATTTGGCTGCTCCGGGGCGAGTTCATCTGCCTTTGCCTTATGCTGCCTTGCACCACCCGGCAACTCTCTAGAAAGGCGCTAGCGGGATTACTACTCCCCTTCTACACATTCTCTTATTCTATTTGTTATTATCTTATCCACCAAGCGCGGTTTTGTCAATGCCTATTTTTAAATTTTTTTATTTTTCTCCGCCAGCTTCAGGGCGAAATCTCCCAGATTTTTCGCACTGTCGTGCTTGACAAGCCGCTCTCTGGCCGCCGCCATCTCTGCCAGCCGGGCTTTATCGCGCAGCAAATTGCGCACCACTTCTGCGCCGGTAAAGAAATCATTCGTCACGCAGGCAAGGCTGTGGTTGGCAAAGTAGATCTGGTTCCAGCTCTCGACGCCGGGCAGCGGATCCATGAGCACAAGCGGTTTATCCTTGGTCAGCGTTTCTGTGGTCGTCAGCCCGCCGGGCTTTGTATAGACGACATCCGCCGCATCCATATATTCATCCAGGTTGGTCGTGAACCCGAGAATCTTCATGAGTGGCTTATCTGCCGCAAATTCCTCTAGCTTGTTTTTCAGCCGCTTATTGCTGCCGCACACGACGACAATCTGCGTTTCCCCAGCAATCTGCGCCAGATCCTGCACGCTCTGCTCCAGATGGCCCATGCCCATCCCGCCGGATAAAACCAGAACAGTATCCCTCTGCTCCAGAGCGAGCTTCTCTCTGGCCGCCGCCTGATCCTGCCGCTTCTCAAACTTGGGATCCACAGGAATGCCAAAAGGAAGCAGCATTTTTTCGGGGATGCCCCTGGCGCTCATAATGGGAATCAAAAAATCCGCCGCCACGACGATATAATCCAGATCGACCTTCTCCCACATGCTCAGCGGAGAATAATCCGTATTGATGCCGATGCAGGGGATGTTGCGCGAGAGCAGCCCCGCCTCCCGGATTTTCGAAACCAGAATGCACGCGAGCACATGCGGGCAGATGATAAAATCTGGGTTATACTCCTCGATATACCGGCTGAGCTTGCGCTTTTGCCAATCCGCAAACTTAAAGGGAAGCGATTTTTCCACGCTCTGGTTTTCATCGTATCCGCGCATGATCAGCTCCAGGGCTTCGGGACGATAGCGGGCGATAAACGTATACCCCTTATCCACGCCTTTGCCGACTGTGCGGTTGAGATAGGTATAGGTATCCAAAATGCGGCACTGGACACCTTTTGTCTCCAAATAGGCTTTGACCGCTTTCGCCGTGGCATTATGCCCCTGCCCAGTTGTGATCGATAAAAACAAGGCGCGCTGCCCCTGATTCATGTTCTCCCCTCCATGCGCAGTTTGCAGGATCTTCGGCCCTTTTTCGCCTGTTTGCTCAGGCAGATGCCAAAGACGAGCAATCCAAGATAGCATCATGCTCCATTCTCTCTTTCCTATTATCTTACCATCATCGCATTCTCTCTTCAAGAAACAGATGTAACAGATTTGTTTTTCTTCGAATATATGATATTATAGATTTTAGGCAAAATTCGCGGCTTTATGCGCAGTTAGGTGGCTAATATGAGCAAAAAAATCGTTTTGACGGGCGGGGGCACTGCCGGGCATGTCAACCCCAATCTCGCGCTTGTCCCTCTTCTAAAAGAGCACGGCTTTGAAATTTCTTACATAGGCTCGGAAAAGGGCATTGAAAAAGAGATCATCAAAGGGGCAGATCTCCCCTTTTACGGCATTTCTTCCGGCAAGCTGCGCCGGTATTTCAGCTGGGAAAATTTTTCGGACATCTTCAAAATTCTGAAAGGGTATTCCCAATCCAAAAAAATTCTCAAAAAACTCCGCCCGGATATTCTCTTTTCCAAGGGCGGCTATGTGAGCGTCCCGGTGGTGTTTGCGGCAAACCGCATGAAAATCCCGGTGGTCATTCACGAGAGCGACTACACCCCCGGCCTGGCCAATCGGCTTTGCATCCCCAAGGCCAAGCGCGTATGCGTCTCCTTTGAAGCGGCATGCAAGCATATTCCCGAGGAAAAATGCGTCAAGACAGGCTCGCCTGTGCGCGCGCAGCTCTTTACCGGCAGCCGGGAAGCCGGGCTTGCGCGCCTGGGCTTTTCCGGGCAAAAGCCTGTTCTTCTCATCATGGGCGGAAGCCTTG
>JAHZHM010000084.1 GCA_019420265.1 Clostridiales bacterium | reverse complement strand
AAGCACAGCTCTTTCGCATAGAGGGGGTATGGGGGCTTGCCCCCATGTTTAAGAAAGGCCCTTGCCCTTTCCCATCCACGCCGACTCGCCTGGGCAAAGCAGGGCTTGCCGGGGCGCAAATCTTGTGATATGATAATGCCACGGCCGCAAATTGCGGCTGATAGCTGGGCACTGGAGGAAGAATTGAAGCTGGAACTTTCTATTTTGGATTATATCCATAAGCACCTGCGCTGCGTGCTGGGCGATTTTCTCATGCCGATCATCTCTGCGCTGGGTAATGGCGGGTTTATCTGGCTTTGCGCCATCGGCGTCTTCCTGTGCACAAGCCGCTACCGCATGGCCGGCCTCTCCATGGCGCTGGCGCTTTCCATGGGGCTTGTCGTGGGCAACCTCATCCTAAAACCGGTGTTCCGCCGGGTGCGGCCCTTTGCCAAACGGCCGGGGATGGAGCTCATCATCCGGGCACCCAGGGATGCTTCGTTCCCCTCCGGGCATACGCTGACGTCCTTTGCCGCGGCCACGGCGCTGTTCCTGGCCGAGCGCAGAATCGGAAGCATCGCGCTGGTTTTGGCGGCGCTCATCGCCTTTTCCAGAATGTATCTCTATGTGCACTATCCCTCGGATGTCCTGGCCGGAGTCCTGCTGGGATCGGGCTTTGGGTATATGAGTTTCAAAATGCTGGATATGTGGAAATTTTTGTTTTAGCTGGAAGTCTTTTGGCAAGAAAACCGCCAAAAGCCCGAGGGTTCGCCTCGGCCTTGTTTGAATCATAAGGCAAATGCCTTGTAAAAAGTTTCGGTTGGGAAGGGAAGGCCGCAGAGGCACGTCGCGCTGCGGTCTTAGTTTGCCTTTTTCTGGCTCGTTTTGCGCATTTTTACGATATTTTACAAACTTGAAACCTCCCGGAAGCCTCCAGGCCGCCGGGGGCTCTTGTTTTTTGCGGCCCGGGCGGCTAAAATAAAAGCACCAATAAACTGGAAGGAGCAGCCGCCTTGAAAAAACGCAGCCGAAAAAACAGAGCATTTGCCTGGGCGCTTTGCGCTCTGCTTTGCTGCGCGCTTTTTCCTGCGCAGGCGCTGGCATCGGGCGAGCAGCTCTGGCAGCCCGCCTTTGCCAGCCACTATGGCCGCAGCGATCTGCGCGCCTATCTGAACGGCGGCCTGCGCTCGGGCGGGCAAAAGAACTTCGCCGCTCAGTCTGCCCCCGGCCAAAGCGCTTCGCCCTTTGAGGCGCATTTCACTTCCGGCGAGCTCTCCGCCCTGCTGCCCAGCAGCATCGCCGTTCCAAACGAAAAAACCGGGCAGGTTGAGTGGGTGGACGACCTGTTCTATCTGCCGGCGGGGGATGCGGATGCCGGGCAAATCTCCTGGGCACCCGAGGCCTTTTTGGGCGGCGAGGAGGCAGATGCCTCCCTGCTCATCCCCCAGGGCTACTGGGCCGCCGGGGAAAACGGAGCCTGGCTGCGCTCGTCTGCCGGCCAGGATAAGGCGCTGTTTGCCAGCACAAATGGAAAGGTGATACCTGGCGCGCTGTGGGAAGAGCGGGGCGTCGCGGCGGTGTGCAAGGTGAGCCTGGAGGGCGTGCAGTTCGCGGCCATGGCCGATGCCGGCAGCATTGCGGCAAACGGCGGCGCGGTTTGCGTGTCCGTGGCCGGCCAGAGCGGACTATATCTCAAAACCCTGGATGAGACCGCCTTTTCTCTCTCCTCCTGCCGCGTCCAGGAGGGAAAAATCCTGCTGGAGGGCATGCAAAATGCCAAACAGGGCGCGTATGTCGTGTTCTGCGCCTATCCCAGCCAATCAAAGAGCGATGCCCCTGTGCTCATGGCCGCCCAGCGCATTTTGGCGGATGGCCAGCAGGAAATCGCCCTGCCCATCAGCGCGTTCGGCCAGCAGGCCGAGCGCCTTTCCTCCTATCGCTGGAGCATCTGGATGGAGACGCCCGCGGCCGATGGGCAGCCCTTTGCCCGGGCGACGGCTCCCTTGCACCGCAATAAGAAACTACAAAACCCGCTGGTCTTTGCGGAAGCTGAATCGCTGGCCTGCTCCTGGTGCGAACACTCGATTTTGAGCACCGGGGGGGGGTGTGGGTGTCTGAAGAATCAGGCGGTCTGCCTGGGCCGGGATGCCCAGGGCCAGCCGCTCACCTGGTGGATTTGTGCCGCACAGGAGCAGACGCTCACGCTCTATCAGCGCGGATGCGCCGAAAGGAGCGCCTTTGACGCCGCCGTTTCGGATTACCCCGGAACTGAGGTGCAGTTCCCGGAGGAAGTTGTGGTCGTCTATGGCCAAAAGCTGGGGCAGGCCGAGCTGTCCGGCGGCAATGGGCTGGGGCGCTTTGTCATCAGCAGCCAGGAGCACCTGGATTCCTGCCCGAACGCCCTGGATAACGGCGCGCTCATCTCGGTGGATTTCATCCCAGACCGCCCGGAAGACTACACCTGGAATGGTTCCGGCCAGCAGATTCTGACGCGCAAAGTCCCCCTGCGGGTGCTGCCCGCGCCAGTTTGGGAGGTGCAGTTCCCCGAAAGCGCCCAGGTGCGCTATGGCGAGCCGCTCTCTTCCGCGGTCTTTGAGCAGACAGAGGCGTCCGGCACCTTTGCCTTTGCAAATGGCAGCCTCATGCTGGATTGGGATGAGGATGGCCAGAGCTTCGATATGGTCTATACCCCTGTCGATACGGAAAATTACGATTACAGCGGCGTTTCCGGCTGGGATGCCGCCCGGGGCGCGGTGGTGCGCCGGGTGCGCGTGCAGCTGCAAAAGGGCATTGGCAAGGTCTCCACGCCCACGCCCGAGCCCGTGGAATACAGCGCCGACGCTAAGCTTTCGGATGTCTCCCTGCCCGCCGGATGGGCGTGGGAACAGCCGGATGCCCTGCCCACGCCGGCCAGCCAGAGCTATGCCGCCGTCTATACTCCCAAAGATACGGATAATTACGACTACTCCGCCCAGGAAGGCTGGGATGCGGAGGCAGGCGTCGTGCGCCGGGAGATTTCGCTGGTGGTGGCCAAAGCGTCGCTCGATGTCCCGACCCCCCAGCTGGAGGCCCGGGAATATCAGGCGGGCGAGAAGCTGGCGGATGTCCCGCTGCCCGAGGGCTGGGCGTGGGCCGAGCCGGATGCCGTGCTGCGCCTGGGTGCACAGGGCTATGTCGCGGTTTACACCCCTGCTGATACGGGCAGCTACAGCCAGGTAACCCGGGCGGTGCAGCTGGAGGTGCGCCCCGGCGGGCTGTGGCTCAAGCTGATGCACAGCCTGCTCTGGGTGGGCGTGGGCCTGCTGTGCGCGCTCACGCTCAGCGCGTTGGTGCTGGCGCAGGTCCGGGTGAAAAAACGCAGGAGCCGCTCCTAGGGCAGGGTGGGAAAGCACCCCATGAGGGCCCGCGTTTAAACGATACATACGACGATATGGGTGAACGAAAAAAACCAGCGGTATCCCCGCTGGTTTTTTCTATGCGATACCCGAATGACAGGACAGTAGAAGCTATTATCTCCGCCCGCGCCGCTTTTCACACCCGAATGATAGGAACGCAGAAACTGCCAGCCCCGCACGCGCCGCTGGCAATCGGTTAGTCAGCGGGCGGCGCACACAGGCTGTGCGCGCCGCCCGCGCTTTCTCTGCGCATGCTCCCATTATGATAATATAGTGAGGGGTATGGGGCTTTGCCCCATGTTTACCAGAGCCCTTGCCCTTCCGCGCCCGAATGGCAGAACGGCAAAAGCTGTCAGCCCCGCCCGCGAAGCCGGAAGTCAGCTCGCCCGAGAGCGCATGCTCACACAAGCTGTGCGTGTCGTACGCGCTTTTTTTTGCGCGTGCTCCCATTATGATAGTATAGTGAGGGGGTATGGGGCTCTGCCCCATGTTCACCCAAGCCCTTGACCTTCTGCACCCGAATGACAGAACAGCAAAAACCTCTCAGCCCCGTACGCGAAGCCGGAAGTCAGCTCGCCCGAGAGCGCATGCTCGCACAGGCCGTGCGCGCCGCCCGCGCTTTCTCTGCGCGTGCTCTTATTATGATAATATGGAGAGGGGCGGCGTTGCCCCATGTTCACCCAGGCTCTTGCCCTTTTGCACCCGAATGGCAGAACGGCAAAAGCTCACCCATTGCCCCTTTCCTTCTCTCTGGAAAGAAAGAACGCGCAAAGGCCGCAGAGCAGAAACGCGCAGAAGGCGAGAAAACTCTGCAAAAGATACGTCAGCTCGGAGAAAACAGCATCCCGAGCCAGATAGAGCGCAATGCCGCTCATAAAGAGCATGAGCGCGCAAATGGTGCTGTAAGCCAGGCCGAGATACCCGGCAAACCGCCTATCCCGCAAAAACATCAGTGCGCCGCCCGTCAGTGCCATCATCAGGCCAAAGAACGCGGAGAACCAGATAAATTCCGGCTGAATGGAAAAGAGCACCCAAATGACGCCGCCCAGCAGCAGCGCCAGCCCCTGCCAAAGCCGAAAATCCCGCTTCAGATGCCCGCCCAGCACGGCCAGCAGACCGAATACTCCGGCGCACAGAATGCAGGCAAAGGAATATCGGTTGGCGGAAATGCCCAGCGTGGGCAGGGCGAAAATCAGCGCCAGAGCGGCGCAGAGCATACAGGTATATCCGCAGATTAAAATCCTCAAAATGTGTTTTGGCATGGCCGCCTCCGAGCAAATCAAAATGACTGGATAATCTTAGTATAAGGCCGGGGCAAAACCGCGTCAAGCAGACGCGCCACCCGAAAGATAGAGCGGGAGAATCTGTCAGTCCCGCACGCGCCGCTTTTTATACCCGAATGATAGGAATGCAAAGCCTGCCAGCCCTGCACGCGAAGCTGTCAGTCGGCCTGCCAGAGAGCATATGCTCGCATAGCCTTGTGCTCTCCCCGCCCGCCGCACGCACTCCCTTTCTGCGCTTTCCTATTGCCTAGTAAAGGGGTATGGGGGCTTGCCCCCATGTTAAAAGAAGCCCTTGACCTTTCCCCCCTTCCCTTCTCTGCCCTTGCCTCCGCCCGGCCAATGGGCTATAATATGCCTAGAAAAAACGAGGAGAAAACAATGGCAGAACTGAAAATCGGAACCGAATATACCGTCGAAGCGGAAGTTACGGATTGCATGAGCGCCCGGAAAATGGGCAGCGGAGAGGCCAGCGTGCTCTCGACTCCCTCGCTGCTGGCGCTGATGGAGCAGGCCGCCTGGAAGAGCGTCGCCCCCATGCTGGAAGAGGGGCAGTCCACCGTGGGCACCTTCGCCGCCCTGAAGCACCTGGCCGCAACGCCCCTCGGCATGCGGGTGCGCGTGGTGGCAAAGCTCACAGCGGTGGATAGAAGAAAGCTCAGCTTTTTCATCGAGGCCTTCGATGCGGCAGAAAAAGTCGCCGAGGCCGAGCATGAGCGCTTTATTATCGACAGCGCCAAATTCACCGCCAAAGTCGAGAGCAAAAAGCAATGCGAGTAGACCTGCATATGCACTCCACCGCCTCAGATGGCACGCAGACCCCGGCCCAGATGGCGCAGGAGTGCCAAAAGGCCGGGCTGACGCACGCCGCGCTGACGGATCACGATTGCATCACAGACGTGCAGGAGTTTCTGGACGCGGCGAAAAAGCTGGGGATTTGCGCCATCCCCGGCGTGGAATTTTCTGTGGAATACCCGGGCGAGCTGCATATTCTGGGCTACGGCGTGAATTTGGGGCAGGAAAGTTTCGCCAAAACCTGCCGGATGCTGGCCGAGCACCGGGAGAGCCGGGCGCAGCGGATGGCGGAAAAACTCCGCCAGGCGGGGTATGCCATCAGCCTGGATGCCATCCGCTCCCATGCCGGCGGCAACCTCATCGGCCGGCCGCATATCGCTGCCGAACTGGTGCAGAAGGGCTATGCCGTGGATATTTCGGATGCCTTTGCCCGCTTTCTAAACCGGGGCGGCGCGGGGTTTGTGGAGCGCTTCCGGCTAAAAGAGGAGGAGGCCATCGCCCTCATCCATGCCGCCGGGGGAAAGGCCGTCTGGGCGCACCCAAAGCTGGCCTATGCCGAAGATTTCCCTGCCATGCTGAATCGGCTAACTGCCGAAGGGCTGGATGGCATCGAGGCGTTCTACCCCCTGCATACAGACGAGGAGTGCGCCTATTTCGCGCAGGAAGGGCGAAAGCGCGGCCTGCTTTTGAGCCAGGGCAGCGATGCCCACGGCGCCTTCCGGCCGAGCACATTTGTGGGCAAAGAGCGCCGGGGCGATGAGGCCGTGGTCCCCTCCGCACAAATTTTGTTTACAAATGGGCAAAAGCAGTTGAAGAAATAGCGCTGCTGTGGTATGATTAGAAAGTGATAAACCACGAAAATTCAGCGGTTCTTTTGCGAGATTAAGAGGTAAAAAATGCATTTAGAACAAGGAAATATCATCAAGATATTTGCCGGGAGCACGGGCGGCGCCTTTGCCAAAAAGATGTGCAAATATCTGGGGACGGATCTTGGCAAAAGCGAAGTGATTCACTTTTCCGATGGCAATATCTTCGTGCGCATTCAGGAGACGGTGCGCGATCACGATGTATATCTCATTCAGCCCATCGGGTTAGATCCGAACAACGAGCTCGTGGAAATCCTTTTCTGGATCGATGCGTTCAAGCGCGCCAGCGCTAGCTCGATTACGGTTATCGTCCCGTATTTCGGCTATGCCAAAGGCGATAAGAAGGACGAGCCCCGCGTTTCCATCCGCGCCAGAGTCTGCGCCGATTGCATCGAGACGGCCGGGGCAGACCGCGTCATCACGATGGATCTGCATAGCCCGCAGGTGCAGGGATTCTTCCGCATCCCCATGGATCACCTCTATTCGCTGCCCATGCTTTGCGAAGTCGTCAAGGGTATGGGGCTTTCGGAAAACCTGGTGGTGGTCTCGCCGGATGCCGGCTTTGCAAAAACAGCCCGCAAATACGCGGACTACCTGGGAACGCCCGTCGCCATTGGCGACAAGACGCGCGTGGCCCACGATGAGAAGGCCGAGATTTTGGAGCTCATCGGCGATGTGGATGGCAAAGACTGCATGATCGTCGACGATTTCACGATTTCCGGCGGCACGTTGGCTGACATCGCAAAAGTGCTCAAAGCAAAGGGTGCGAAGCGCATTCTGGCCTGCCTGGGGCACAACATGCTGCGGGAAAAGGGCGTGAAGCGCATCGATGAGAGCCCGATCGAGATGCTCATCAGCACGGATACCGTCGAGAACCCGTATATCACAGCCTCCAAAAAGATGGTAACCGTCTCGGTTGCCCCGCTGTTCGCAGAGGCGGTGCTGCGCATTCATGAGCGCGTTTCGGTTTCCACGCTGTTCGACCAGGTGCCCAGCAGAGTTGTGGAAGAGGCCAAAATTTTAGACGAGAAATAAAGCGAAAAGATGCCCCTGCCTCGATGGGCGCGGGTCTCACTCAGTTTTTCGGCGAAGAGGCAAACATGCTCGCTGAAAAAGTGAAGGGTGAATGCCTTTATTGCATTCACAGATGGGGCGATGCTCCTGATGATAAAAAAGCTCCGGATTCCCGGAGCTTTTTTATACCCGAATGATAGGACGGCGTAGCCTGCTATTGCCGCACGCGGCGCTGGCAGTCAGCTTGTCAGGGAGCACATGCTGGCACAGAATGTGCATGCCGGGTGCGCGCTCTTGCGGAGGGTAGCCTTGAATGATAGGAATACAGAGCCTGCCAGTCCCACACGCGGTGCTGGCAGCCGATTTGCCCGAGAGCGCATGCTCGCATAGTATGTGCATGTCGGGTAAGACCGCCTTTTCGCACTTTCCCATTCCCAGTGAGGGGGTATGGGGGCTGTGCCCCCATGTCTACCCATAGCCCTTGACCTTCTAACCAGAATACAGAGAAGGCGCGGCTGGTGCCCTCGCCCTCCGCCTTCCCCTATTGCTCCATCTCGAAGAAATCCGCCCGAGCGGCGGGGTTGCCAGCCAGAATCGAGCAGTGCCTATCCAGCGTGATGGGGCTGCCGTCCATCTGCGTGCAGGCGCCGCCCGCCTCGGAGATGATGATGCTGGCCGCGGCGTAATCCCAGGGCTCGAGCACCAGCTCGAAGAAGAGCGCCGTGCGCCCGGCGGCAATATAGCAGAGGTCCAGCGCGGCTGAGCCGCTGCGGCGAATATCCAGAGCAGCAGCGTAGATTTTTTTGAGCAAATCAAAGGTTGGCTCGGCCAAATCCGGGTGATAAGGCGAGGTGCCGAACCCGGCCGTGCCCTGGGCCAAGCCGCGGCTGCCGCAGGAGATGGGCGCGCCGTTTAAAAACGCGCCTTTGCCGCGCTCTGCCGCAAACACTTCATCCAAATACGGGTTATAGACCACCCCGGCATACATCTGCCCATCCCGGGCCAGGCCGACGGAAATGCTGCTGTGCCGGTAATCCGTGATGAAATTGGTCGTCCCGTCGATGGGGTCGACGATGAACACATCGCCCTTTTCGGGCAAAACGCTGCTCTCGCCCTCCTCGCCCAAAAAAGCGGCGTCCGGAAACGCCTTTTGCAGGCGCTCCTGCAAAAACTGCTGCACGGCCACGTCGTATTTGGTGACGAAATTGGCCTTGCCCTCTTTGGAGGAAATATCCCCCTGCCCGGCGTGCGCGCCCAGCAGAATCCCGCCGGCCTCGCGCACGGCGCAAATGATGGCTTCCAGCATGATAAGCTCCTTTATCGCATAATTTTAAAATAAGTGCCTGCCTTTTGCGGCCCGATGCCTTTTTAGCATACGGCGGCCAGGCGGCCTTGTCAAGAGCCGCAGGTGAGCAGAAACGCCGTAAAATCGGCATTTTTTGCAAAAACTCGCGCCAATGTGCTTGACATTAAAATTTTGTTCTGTTAGAGTGAAAGAGTTAGCTAACAAATCTGGATACGAAATAATAAGTAGAGGTGTGAAATGGATACGCAACTGGAGGCAATCCAGGAGACCCCGAAGGGCGTCTCTGCAGCGGACAATCGGATTGCCACTAAGTTCAAGTTTTGGCCGCTGATTCGCTTTGTGTTGCCAACGATGGCGATGTCGCTGTTTATGGCACTGTTCAAATCTGTCGACGATGGGCTGTTTGTCTCGCAATTTGTGGGCAAGGATGCGCTCTCGGCAGTCAATATTGCTTTTCCTATTGTCATGGGAACCTGGGGCATCGCGATTATGTTTGCCACGGGTGGTTCTGCCATCGCCGGAAAGAAAATCGGGGAAGGAAAGCCCGAAGAAGCCCGGCGGGATTTTACCAGCGTCTGCATCATCGCGGCGATCGTCTCGGCGATTGTGGCGCTGCCCTGCATGATTTTTATGGAGCCCATCATGCGCCTTCTGGGTGCAGATGATTCCATCATGGGCTACTGCACGATTTACGGCTATATCTCCGTGGGGACGCTGCCCTTTGCCGCGCTCTCGCCGATTTTCGAGTTTTTCTATGTCACGAGCGGCGCGCCCAGGATGGGCCTTGTGAGCACAATCCTGCGCGGCGCAATGAACATCTTCTTCGATTATCTGTTCATCGTCGTTCTGAAGTTTGAGGTGATGGGCGTCGCCCTGGCCACGGCCGCCGGCGATCTCGCAACCTGCCTGCTGGGCGTGTTCTTCTATTGCAATAAGAAGCACGCTGTGCACTTTGCAAAGCCCTCCACCAACTGGGGCAGCCTGCTGGGGCACTCCTGCAAAAACGGCGTCTCCGAGATGCTCAACCATCTCGCCATGGCCACGACCGGTTTTATCATCAACGCGACGATGCTGCGCCTCATCGGCAAAGACGGCGTTGCGGCAAACGGCGTCATCGGCAACCTGGGCTACATCATGTCGTCCATGTTTATCGGCTTTTCAAACGGCATCGCGCCCGTCTACAGCTATAACTACGGCAACCAGGACCACAAGATGATGCGCCGGCTTGTGCGGTATAGCATGATATTCCTGGTGGTTGCCAACTGCGCCACGGTGATCATCTGCGAGCTGGCGGCAAGGCCGCTCATCAGCATTTTTATCACCCAGGCCAAGGAGCCCGAGCTGTTCCAAATCGTCCTGGACGGCCTGCATATCTATGCGCTGACCTTCCTCTTCAACGGCTTTGGCATCGCGACTTCCGGCATGTTCGCCGCGCTTTCCAACGGCAAAGTCGCCTCCATCGTCTCTGTCATGAGAAACATGGTGCTGACCGTCGTGCTGACTGTCGCCTTCTCCTATGCGTTTGGGCTGACGGGCGTCTGGGTCGCGACTCCTGTGGGCGAGTTCATCAGCGCTTGCCTGTGCATGTTCCTGATTTACAAATACCGCAACGTGTATGGCTACGGCAAGGGGCAGCCGCTTCAGGTGGCAGAAGTGAACGACTAAAAGCAAACAACTCCCAAAGAGAGCAGCAATGCTCTCTTTTTGCACTCGATTGATGAGCGGTGCAGCCTTTCAGAACAGCACACGCCGCTGGAAGTCACTTCGCCAGTCAGCGCATGCTCGCACAGAACGTGCGTGCCGGGCAAGGCCGCTTTTTCGCACTTTTCCATTCCCAGTAAGGGGGTATGGGGGCTTGCCCCCATGTCTGCCCATAGCCCTTGCCCTTCCGCACTCAAATGCCGGGAACGCGAAATCTGCCAGTTCCGCACGCGTCGCCGGAAGTCGGTTTGGCAGAAAGTAAATGCTCTCCCAGCTTGTGCCAACCGCGCGCCGCTTTTCATACCCGAATGCCGGGAACACAGAATCTGCCAGCTCTGCACGCGCCGCCGGCAATCCTTTTGCCAGTGATCGCATACTCACACAGAACGTGCGTGCCGGGCAAGGCCGCTTTTTCGCACTTTTCCATTCCCAGTAAAGGGGGTATGGGGGCCTGCCCCCATGTTTACCCATAGCCATTGCCCTGCAACTGTGCTATACTAAAAGTAAACTGGAAAATTGGCAGTTTTTTCGAATGGAACAAGGAGGCAAAGCATGAGAGAGGAATATACAATCGCTGCTTGCAGCGGAGCGGCAATACCCGTCAAAAAAGGGCAGAAAATCACGGTTGTTGATCTGGAAGGCAGCCAGGTTGTCGATTTCTTCGCGGAGGTTTTGAATCAGCCAAGCGAATTTCTGTCCACAGGCGTTACGATCGACTGCAACGAATCCCTGCATCTGAAAATTGGGGATATCATTTATACCAATCAGTATCGGGCGATGTTTGAATTGATTGCGGACGATGTAAAAGAGCATGATCTGCTGCACCCCTGCTGCCGCCCGGAGATGTATGATTTCTTTTACGGCAACGGCGAAGGCCACCCGAACTGCCTGGATAACATCAATGGAAATCTTGGCGAGCATCGCCCGTCCATCACGCCGGTCAACCTTTTTATGAATACGCGCATCCATCCCGATGGCAGTATTTCTGTGGAAACGCCCCCCTCTAAGGCAGGCGACTGCGTTGTGCTTAAAGCCATGATGGATGTGCGCCTGGGCGTTGCCGCATGCAGCGTATCCGAGAGCAAATGCAACGGTGGAAAGTGCTCTCCTATCAAAATTATCGTGGAGGATTGATTGTCTTTCCACACCCGAATGCTGGGAATGCAGAATCTGCCAGTTCCGCACGCGGCGCCGGAAGCTGGCTTGGCCGAAAGCAAATGCTTTTTCGGCTGGTGTGCAAAGGGCAATGGCAAACATGGGGCAAAGCCCCATACCCCAATAGAATGGCAGAATTATAATATTGTTTCGTCCTCTTTCAGTCTAAGTCGCTGTGCAAGCAGCATTTCTCTGTACCCTGCAAAATAGCAGGCTTTTGTTTTTATGGCGACACCTTTCGTATTCAAAATTGTCGCCGGATAGCGAATCTATATTTAGATGGGCAAATTAGTATATGCTTATTGTAAAAGAAGCGTATGCTATGGCCAATGGCAGGTGCGCATAGGCAAGCACCAATGCGCGTCTTTTTGGACTATATGATGCCCAGAGGAAGAAGATGAAAACAGATGCAAAATTGCGCAACAATCGGTTCACTAAAATCGGGTTAAATATCTCGTATTATCGCAGGCTGAGGGGGCTTTCCCAGGAGCAGCTGGCCGAGGCGGCAGATATCAGCAGGCAGTGGCTGGGACAGGTGGAGGCACCTGGCCTAGTCTGCCCGCTTTCCATCGAGACGCTCTTCTCTATTGCGGATGCACTGGAAGTCGAGCCAGCGGCGCTTTTGGATTTCAGCCGATAAAAATAGCGCAAGTGGGGCTATTTTTGTAAATGAGCAATGCCCCTAGGCATTCTGCTGAATTTTCATTGCCCATTTTATTCTCCTCAAAGAGGGGGTATGGGGGCCTGCCCCCATGTTTAAGTCCGGCCCTTGCCCTTCCGCACCCGAATGTTGGGAATGCAGAATCTGCCAGTTCTGCACACGGCGCTGGAAGCTAGTTCGCCAGCGACCGCATGCTCGCACAGAACGTGCGTGCCGGGCAACACTTGCTTTTTGCACTTTCCCATGCCCAGTAAGGGGTATGGGGCTTTGCCCCATGTTTAAGCTCCGGCTCTTGCCCTTCCGCACCCCAATGCCGGGAACGCGAACAATTCCGGCTCCGCGCTACCCGGCCATAAAGTGATGGGGTATGGGGCTTTGCCCCATGTTTACCCATAGCCCTTGACCTTTTTCCCCAAAACTTTCGCGCACAAACGCCGCGCCAGCGCGTAGTATGAGAAAGAGCGGAAAAAATTTTTTGAAAAAAATATTGACAAATCCGCTTCCCGGGATTAGACTATCCCTAACACAACAAACCGATGAGCAAGAAGAGTACGTTTTCGAAGCTTTTGTAGAGAGCCGCCGATGGTGGGAGTGCGGTAAAGGGGAGAGAGCCGAATGGCCTTGCGAGGGCGAACCGAACGATGCGCCGCATCTAGTAGGGGAGACGGAGCCGCAGCTTCGTTACCAACTGTATCACATGTTAGTGTGAATTGAGTGGGCGCGTTTTTTGCGTCAAACTGGGTGGCACCGCAGGAGTATACCTCTTGTCCCTGTTATGGGGGCAAGGGTTTTTTTATTGCCTCCGCACAAAATTCATCAAATTTTTTTGGAGGTATGAAACATGAAGAAAATTGCAACTATCGTCTCTATGCTGCTCATCGCAGCGCTGCTGCTGGTATCCTGCGCCAAGCCCGTGCCCGGCGCATCCGAGCCCGCCGCTCCCACGCAGAGCGCGGAAGCCTCCCCGGAGGAGCAAAGCTATAAAATCGGCGTCATTCAGTATGCGACGCATCCCTCGCTGGATAACTGCTATAACGGCTTTGTCCAGGGCCTGAAGGAAGAGGGCCTGGTGGAGGGCGAGAACCTGACCATCGATTTCCAGAACGCCCAGGGCGAAGTCTCCAATGCAGATTTGCAGGCCAAAAACATGGTAACCAGCAAATACGACCTGCTCTGCGGCATCGCGACGCCGGCGGCAATGTCCTGCTACAGCGCGGCCAAGGAGGAGGGCGTGCCCGTCATCTTCTCGGCAGTTTCGGATCCGGTGGCGGCAGGCATCGTCCAGAGCCTGGAAAAACCCGGCTCGGTCGCTTCGGGCACGGCAGACAGCCTGAACCTGGAAGGCCAGATGAAGATGATTCGCGCGTTCCTGCCCGAGGCAAAGAAAATCGGCATCATCTATACGACCAGCGAGCCCAACTCCGTGACGCATCTGGAGAAATTCAAGGCGCTCGCCCCAAACTACGGCTTCGAGATTGAGGCTGTGGGCGTAACCAACGCCTCCGAGGTGGGCACTGCGGCGCAGACGCTCATCACAAACGGCGTAGACTGCATCAACAATTTCACGGATAACAACGTGGTGGATAACCTAAGCGTCGTACTGCACGCGGCAAACGAGGCCAAGATTCCCGTGTTCGGCTCGGAGGAGGAGCAGGTGAAGAACGGCTGCCTGGCGTCTGAATCTCTGGATTACGTCGAGCTGGGCAAAGAGACCGGCCGCATGGCGGCAAAGGTGCTGAGGGGCGAGGCCAAGCCAGAGGATATGGCGGTTTCGGTCATCGCGGCCAGCACCCCGGTTTACAACAAGACCGTTCTGGACGCGCTGGGCCTGACGCTTCCGGCGGATTATGCCGCCGCGGCAGACCTCTCGTCGGCGCAGTAGAAAGCAAAGCAGGGCAGGGCGGGCCGGTGTGGCCTGCCCTGCTGTTTTTGCGAGGGCTCGAAGGGCAAGGGCTAGGGGGAAACATGGGGTTTCACCCCATACCCCATTACTTTATAGCCAGGCAGTGCGGAGCCGGAGGTGTTCGCGTTCTCGGCTTTGGGGCGCGGAAGGTCAAGGGCCGAACTTAAACATGGGGCAAAGCCCCATACCCTTTACTGGGAAGGGGAAAGTGCGAAAAGGCGGCCTTGTCCGGCGCATATATTCTGTGCGAGCATGCGATAACTGGCAATCCGGCTCCCGGCATCGCGTGCGGTTCTGGCAGATTCTGCATTCCCATCATTCGGGTGTGGAAGGTCAAGGGCCGGGCTTAAACATGGGGCAAAGCCCCATACCCCATCACTGGGCATGGGAAAGTGTGAAAAGGCGGCCTTATCCGGCGCGCACGCTCTGCGCGAGCATGTGCTGGCTGGCAAAATGACTGTCGGCATCGTGTGAAGAACTGATAGGCTTCACTATCCCGTCATTCGAGTCTGAAAAGCGACGCACGGTTGACACAAGCCGGAAAAGCATTTGCTTTCTGTCAAACCAGCTTTCAGCGGCGTGTGTGGGGCCGATAGGTTTTGCCACTTCGGCACTCGGGTATTGCCCTCCGCAGGAGGTGCTGCGCACGGCATACGGAGATAGTTTGCCCGGCGCGCAGGCTCTGTGTGAGCATGTGCTAACTGGCAAAATGATTACCAGCGGCGTGTGCGGAGCTGACAGATTCCGCGTTCCCGTCATTCGGGTGTGTCCTCCGCAGGAGCGCGTGCAGAACTGACAGATTCTGCCTTCCTACCATTCGGGTCCAAAAATTCAAACAGGAGTGTAACCATGAACCTGGCAATTATCGGCGGCCTGCTCGAAAACATCTTCGAGGAGGGCCTCATCTATGGCATTATGGCCATTGGCGTGTATATCACCTATAGCATTCTGGATTTCCCGGATCTGACGGTGGACGGCAGCTTCCCGCTGGGCGGGTGCGTGGCCGCGGCCATGATCGGCGCCGGGGCAAACCCGCTGCTGGCCTGCCTGGCGGCGCTGCTCTGCGGCATGGCGGCCGGGTGCATCACCGGGCTGCTGCATGTCAAATGCAAAATCACGGATCTGCTCTCGGGCATTCTGACGATGACGGCCCTCTGGTCCGTCAACCTGGTGATAACGGGCGGCAAATCCGTCCTGCCCTTCTACGATCTGCCCACCATCTTCAATAGCGGCCTGGCGGCGCTGCTGCCCCAGGGGCTGTATGCGCACCGGGTGGTCATTGTCGGCCTGTTCTGCGTTCTGGCGGCGAAAATCGTGGTGGATCTGTATCTCAAAACCAAATCCGGCCTGCTGCTGCGGGCGGTGGGCGATAACCAGAGCTTTGTAACCTCCCTGGGCAAAGACCAGGGCAACCGCAAAATACTCGGCCTGGCCCTGGGCAACGGGCTGGTCTCGCTCTCGGGATGCGTGCTGGCGCAGCAGGCGGAAAGCGCCAATATCAACAGCGGAACGGGCATGGTCGTCATGGCGCTGGCATCCGTCATCATCGGGCGCACGCTGTTTGGCCGCCTGCGCTTTGTGCGCAGCACCACTTCTGCCGTAGTCGGCGCGTGCATCTATAAAGCCTGCCTGGCCATCGCCATGCAGCTGGGCCTGCCCACCAACTATTTAAAACTGCTCATGGCCGCCATCTTCACGGCTGTGCTGGTCTCCAACAACCTGGGGAGGAAAAAACATGCTGAAATTCGATAACATCTGCAAAATCTTCAACCCAGGCACGCCGGATGCCGCAGTCGTGTTCCAAAATTTCAACCTGGAGCTGCCAAAGGGCGAGTTTCTGGCCATTGTGGGCAGCAATGGCAGCGGCAAGACGACCCTGCTCAACATCCTCTGCGGCAGCATCCCGGCGGATAGCGGAAGAATCCTGCTGGCCGGGGAGGATATCACCCGCCAGAAGGAGCATAAGCGCGCGGCCAAAATGGGGCGCGTGTTTCAAGACCCTTCCCGGGGCGTCTGCCCGAGCCTGACGGTGCTGGAAAACATGGCGCTGGCCGACCGCAAAGGCAGGCCCTATGGCCTTTCCTGGGGCGTGGATAAAAAGCGCCGGGGCTATTATCAGCAGCAGCTGGAGCGATTGCATCTGGGGCTGGAAAACCGGCTGGGGCAGAAAGTCGGCTCGCTTTCGGGCGGGCAGCGGCAGGCGTTGGCGCTCCTGCTCGCCACCATGACGCCCATCGATATTCTGGTGCTGGATGAGCATACCGCCGCGCTGGACCCCAAATCCTCGGAGAACGTCATGCGGCTGACGGATGAGCTGGTGCGCGAAAAGAATCTGACGACGATCATGGTGACGCACAACCTCAAATATGCTGTGGAATACGGCTCTCGGCTGATTATGATGCATGGCGGCGCTATCGTGGAAGACCGCGGCGGCGCGGAAAAGCAAGCGCTGCAGGTTGCGGATCTGCTGGGCGTGTTCAATGCCATCAGCGTGGAGTGCGGGAACTAGGGGTTGCTGGCAAATCAAAAAGAGACGGAGAAATCCGTCTCTTTTTTGGTGTGCGCCGCTTTCCGCACCCGAATGCCGGGACGGCAAAACCCGCCAGCACTGCTCGCGTCGCCGGCAATCCTTTTGCCAGTGATCGCATGCTCGCACAGAATGTGCGTGCCGGGCAAAGCCGCTTTTTCGCACTTTTCCATGCCCAGTAAGGGGGTATGGGGTGAAACCCCATGTTTACCCAAGGCCCTTGACCTTCTGCCCATGTCCTTTCTCCGCTCACCTAAACACCACCTGCACGAGCAGCATGTAGAGCAGCGTGCCCCCGCCGATGCTGAGCAGCGTGTTCTTCTTCCAGATGTGCACAGCGGCAACGTATGCCAGTGCGATGGCCTCGGGCAGTCCGAAGGGATAGGAAACCAGGCAAACGCCCTTCAGGCAATACACGATGAGCAGCCCCATGATGGCAAAGGGCAGGAATTTGCCCAAAAACAGGATATACCGGGGCGTGGGCTTGTGCGCCGGAAAGAGCAGAAAAGGCGCGCCGCGCAGCAGCAGAACCGCCAGCGCCATCACGGCCACGAGAGCCAGCATTTGCCAGATATTCATGCCACTCCCTCCTTTTGCGCCGCCTCTTTTTCCCTGCGCTCCAGCGGATTGCGCAAAAAGCTGAGCACCAGCAAAATGCTGGCCATAGCGGGAATCATAAAGTTTTCTGCGCCGAAAATCAGCAGGCAGGCCAGCGCGCAGACCACGCCGACGACGGCCGCCAGCCGCCCTCTGCCGCCCTGCCATTGCTCCACGAATATGGCCATAAACAGCGCTGTCATGACGAAATCGATGCCCGTCGTATCAAAGGGAAAAAGGCTCCCGGCCAGAGCGCCCAAAAGCGAGCCGCAGACCCAGTAGAGCTGATCCAGAAAGGTAATCCAGAAGATAAATGGCTTGCGGGCGATGCTCTTTGGCGCTGGCGTCGCGCTGATGATGGCGAAGGTCTCGTCCGTCATGCCGAAAATCAGATAGAATTTGGCCGCGCCCATGCCCCGAAACTCCTCCAACATGGAGACGCCATAGAAAAGATAGCGCGCGTTGACGGCCAGCGCCACCAAAAACGCCGCGATGGGATCGAATGCCGCCGTGAGCAGGCTGACGGCGACAAACTGCATGGAGCCCGAGAAAATCAGCAGGCTCATGAGCAGGATGATGAAAAGGGGAATGCCCTTGCTCTGCGCCAAAATGCCATAGGCGATGCCCAAAAATGTATACCCCGCCAGTACTGGAATGGTGTGCGGGAAAGCGGCGCGCAGGGCGGCAAAGCGCCCGGTTTTTTCGTCTGTATGCTGCATATGCCCTCCTTGCCAAAGACTGCGGAATTTATTTTAGCACAATCTGGCAGGAAGGGAAAGGCCAAGGGGATGGGAAAGCAAGGGCAGAAGGTCAAGGGCGATGGTAGACATGGGGTTTCATCCCATACCCCATCACTGGGCATGGAAAAGTGCAAAAAGGCGGCTTTGCCCAGCGCGCACATTCTGTGCGAGCATGCAATAACTGGCAAAAGGATTGTCGGCGTCGCGTGCGGGAACGGCAGGTTCTGCCGCTCTGCCATTCGGGTATAAAAAAGCAGCCTTTCGGCTGCTTTTTGCAAATATCACTTAAACTTTCTCAAACCGATCGACGGGCAGAACAAAAATCGTCGCGCCGCCCACGGTAACCTCCACAGGGAACGGAGAGTAGGTCGCCGTGCCGATAGAGCCGATGGAAACCAGCTCTTTTCTGCTCTTGCTGTGCTCCTCGATAATTTGGATCACCTGATCCACCTTCTCATCCTCCGTGCCGGTGATCAGCGTCGTGTTGCCAGCCGAGAGAAAACCGCCTTTGGTTGCGATTTTGGTTACAAAGAAACCTTCCTGCGTGAGCGCTTCCGAGACAACGCCGCTGTCGTCTTTGTTTACGATGGCAAATACCATTTTCATAATACGTTCCTCCTTGTCTTGGAAAACAAAATACCATTCCCGCTGATATTGAAGTTATCTTACCACGTTCCCGCCCAAAAGACAACTGGTTTCGGTGGGCAAAAGAAAATTTTCCTTTTCTCTATTTTTCGCCGTGGAAGAGCCGTTTTCCTCCCGGCGCGCCGCTTTTTTTGCACCGCCCAGCATATAGTATGCCCGGGAGGGAAGTTTTGATGCAAACGGCGCCTAGCCGCGCCCCAACCGAAAATGCTCGATGAGCTCGCCGCCAATGCTAATCGAGCCGCCCGAGGGCGGGATTTGCTCTCTGGGCACCCACTTGGCGTCGGCAATCTCGCTCTTCTGCAGGCGCAGCGCGGGGCTGCCGTCCAGCTCGGCGGTAAAACCGATCATGATGCTATCCGAAAACCCCCAGGGCTGGCTTTTGTAGTAGCGCACATTTTTGACTTTGATGCCCACTTCCTCCATCACTTCCCGGTGCACCGCCTGCTCAAAGCTCTCGCCAATCTCCACAAACCCCGCGATCAGCGCGTAGTTGCCGGTTTTGGAGTTGACGCCTCTGGCCATGAGCAGCTTATCCCCATCCGAAATGGCCACGATGACGGCCGGGCAGATTTTGGGATACTCAATAAGCCCGCAGCCGGGGCAGACCCGCGCCCGCTCTGCCTGGCTGGGCTGGGTCTTGGTGCCGCACCGCCCGCAGTATCTGCGGCTCTGCTCCCAGCGCCAAAGCTGGCAGGCGGTGATGCCGCCAAAGGCCATCCAGAGCGGCTGCATCGTGCGGAACGCCCGGGTGCTCTGCCAGCATAGCCCGCCGGGCAGTTTTTCCGGCGCGCGCTGCGCCAGGAAAAAGCCCACCTCGTCGATGCCAAAAAGC
>JAHZHM010000083.1 GCA_019420265.1 Clostridiales bacterium | reverse complement strand
CGTGGAAGAGAGGTATTCGATGCCCCGAATGACATGCGTGATGCCCATCAGGTGGTCGTCGATGACGTTGGCCAGGTTATAGGTGGGCCAGCCATCGCTCTTGAGCAGGATGTTATCCTCCAGATCCGCCATGGGGACGGTGATCGTGCCGTAGACCATATCCTCATAGACCGTCTCGCCCTGAGCTGGGATATTCTGCCGGATGACATATTCCTCTCCCGCCGCGATGCGCGCCTGAACTTCCTCTTTGGAAAGATGCAGGCAGTGCTTATCGTATTTTGCCACCTGCCCCTTGCGCTCGGCCTCGCTGCGCATCTGCTCCAGCCGCTCTTTCTTGCAGAAGCAGTAGTACGCCGCGCCGCGCTCCACCAATTCCTCGGCATATTTTTGATAGATCTCCTGCCGCTCGCTCTGGATATACGGGCCAAACTGCCCACCCACATCCGGGCCTTCATCGTAGTTAAGCCCGGTATCGCGCAGCGTGCGGTAGATGATCTCGCTGGCTTCATCCACCAGGCGGTTCCGATCCGTATCCTCGATGCGCAGAATGAACTGCCCGCCGTTTTTTCTGGCATAGAGCCAGGCATAAAGCGCCGTCCGCAGCCCGCCGATATGCAGATAGCCGGTGGGGCTGGGGGCGAATCTCGTTCTGACTGTCATAATCTTCTCCGTTTATCTTTTCACTACTTTTGCAAACGTATCTTTCAGGCCGACGATCTGGTTTAAGACCACATGCTCCGACGAGAAATCCCGGCGGTCTGCGCAGAAATAGCCCATGCGCATGAGCTGGAACTTATCTTCCGGCTTTGCCTTCAAAATCTCCGGCTCGATATAGCCATGCAAAGTCTGCACGGAATCCCGGTTGAGCCGCTCCATAAAATCGCCCTCGCCCTCGCGGAGCAGATAATCATAGATGCGGTATTCCGCGGGCACAGCCGCAGCGGCATCCACCCAGTGCAGCGTCCCCTTGACTTTGCGGGAAGCGTTGACATCGCCGGTTTTGGAGAGCGGATCGTAGGAGCAGATGACAGCCGTGATATTGCCTGCCTCGTCCTTCTCCACGCGCTCGCATTTGATGATATAGGCGTTTTTCAGCCGCACTTCCTTGCCCACGGCCAGACGGAAATATTTGTTGTTCGGGGCGACTTCCATGAAATCCTCCTGCTCGATATACAGCTCTCTCGAGAAGGGCACCTGGTGCGTGCTCTCGCCGCCCGGCAGGTCTTCGGCCGTCATCATCTCGGTTTTGCCCTCGGGGTAGTTTTCGATGATGAGCCTGAGCGGGCGCAGCACGCCCATCAGCCGCGGCGCATGGGCATTGAGATCCTCCCGGACGCAGTGCTCGAGCAGCGCGGTCTCCACCTCGCTGTTGGCCTTGGCCACGCCGATGCGGGCGCAGAAATCCCGAATGGCGGCCGGAGTATAGCCCCGGCGGCGCAGGCCGCTGATGGTGGGCATGCGCGGGTCGTCCCATCCCGAGACGACGCCTTCATCCACCAGCATTTTCAGATAGCGCTTGCTCATGATGGTGCGCGTCAGATTCAGCCGCGCAAACTCATACTGGTGCGGCGCGGGATCACATTCGCAATGCTCGATGACCCAATCGTAGAGCGGGCGGTGCGCCTCAAATTCCAACGTGCAGATGGAGTGCGTGATGCCCTCATACGCATCCTCCAGCGGGTGCGCATAGTCATACATCGGGTAGATGATCCAGCGGTTGCCCGTGCGGTGATGCTCACTGCGCAAAATGCGGTAGATGACCGGGTCTCTCATGTTCAGGTTGGGCGAGCTCATATCGATTTTTGCCCGCAGGACCTTCTCGCCATCCGCGAACTTGCCATCCCGCATGGCATAGAAAAGCTCCAGGTTCTCCTCTACACTGCGCTCGCGATAGGGGCTGTTCTTGCCCGGCTCGGTGAGCGTGCCGCGGTAGGCGCGAATCTCATCGGCGGAAAGGTCGCAGACGTAGGCCAGGCCCTTTTTGATGAGCAGCACGGCGCAGTCGAACATATAATCGAAATAATCCGAGGCATGCAGCTTCTTGTCCCACTCAAAGCCCAGCCAATGGATATCCTCTTCGATAGAGCGGACGAATTCCTCATCCTCTTTGGCGGGGTTGGTATCGTCGTAGCGCAGGTTGCATTTGCCCCCGTATTGCTGCGCCAGGGAAAAATTCAGGCAGATCGCCTTGGCATGGCCGATATGCAGATAGCCGTTGGGCTCGGGCGGAAAACGGGTTTGCAGCTGCTTCACCCGGCCGCTTTCCAGATCTGCATCGATGATCTCCTCAATAAAGTTTCTGGATTTTCTCTCTTCGGTTTCCGGCGTTAGATGCTCAGACATTGTTTTCTCCCTTCGCTTGCGTATCACTTAATATAATAAGTAATTTTACCCTATTTTACAGCAACATTGCAAGCCCTGCGCAAAATTCCCTGCGCTTTGGCAGCAAAAAATGGCCCGAAGGCGGAAGGCCGGCCCCGGCGCACAAAAAAACCCCGCCTCAGCGGGGAATTTTTGCATCTGGCTATGCCTCTCTCTTTTTGCCTCCAAAGCAGAAATAAGTGAGAAATGCCAGCGCGGCCACGCCTGCCGCAAAGCAGAAAGCGCCGCCGATGCCCAGGCCATCCGAAACCGGCCCCATGGCGAAATTGACCAGCATCCCGCCGGCATTGCTGAAAACCAGCATGATCGAGGAGATGAGCCCCATATTCTCGGGCGAAGCCTGCATGGCCATCGTGCTGACGGCGGGGTAGACCGGCCCTTGGAAGAAGCCCGCCAGGCCCACCAAAACCAGCGCCAGCGTGCTGTTTCTGACAAACCCCAGCCCCAGGCAGCAGAGCGCCGCCCCGGCCATGCAGATTTTCACCAGCAGTTTCTGGTTTTTGAAATAGCCGCAGAGCAGACGCGAGGGGATCATCGCCACCCAGAACAGCGAGACGGCCAGGCCGCCCAGCGCCTCTGTATTCATCTCCTGCACGAAGAAATTTTTGAGAAAGCCCACGATGCCGTTTTCCATCGAGCCGCAGGAGAACAGAATCGCCACCCAGAATACGCCCACCAGCGCAAACAGAGCCCGAAGCCCCGCTTTGCCTTCCCGCTGATCCGTGATATTGACGGGCTGCACTTTCATGGCCAGCAGCAGGGCGATGAGCAGCGCCGAGCTGGCCGCGATGATGATATACAGCGCGCGCCAGTTGACGCCGCTCTCAATCAGCGCGCCCATAAACAGCGGCGATGCCACCGCGCCAATGCTGAAGGCGACGTTTTGCAGCGAGTTGTTGCGCGCGCCCTTGGCCGGATCCGTCTCCACGATGGAAGCCGGGAACAGCGCGCCCAGCATGGAAAATGCCGCGCCCACGATAAAGACCGCGATGCAGAAAACCGTCTGACTGCCCGAAAACACAGCAATCAGGCTGCCCACGGCATAGACCGCCGCAAAAACGCAGATAACATCCCGCTTGCGGAAGCGATCCGCCAGCCCGCCAAATACCAGCGGGACGATAATTCCCGAGATATACTGAATTGCCGCCAGCGTTCCCTGGCCCGTGGCGCTCATGGAGAATTCCGCGGCAATATCGAATAAAATTGCCTGATACCCGGCAGACTGCATCCCGATGACAACCGATCCGAGATAGCATAGAAAGATATAAAGTCCCTTAGACGACCGCAACTTTCCCAAATTCCTTTTCCTCTTTTCCTAAAAATTTATCACAATGGCCAAAGCCATTCAAAATCTGATGAAAGCATCCCTTTATACTATATGCATGCTGCTCACAATTTTTTAGCGCGCTACTACATTCACATTTTAACATTTTACGCATTAAAGCGCACTTGAGTCAAGCAAAAATTCTCAAATATTCCGGCTTTTCCGCGCATCCACAAAAGCGCACCCCATCCGGGATGCGCTTTGAAAACCCGCCTCGCCTGGGCGATGCCTTATGCCTTGCCATCCGATCCGCACAGCTTTATTTTGTGGATGCACAGCTGCCTGACCGCTTCTCTGCCCGGGCCCATGAACTTTTTGGGATCGATGATGCCCTCATCCTCCAAGGCCTGGCGGACAGCGGCCGTCATGGCGGCGCGCAGTTCCGTCGCGAAATTGACCTTGCAGATGCCCAGATCGATGGTCTTTCTGATCATCTCGTCCGGAATGCCGCTGCCGCCATGCAAAACCAGCGGCGCGCTGATGAGGCCGGCGATCGTTTGCAGCAGCTCGAAATCCAGCTTGGGCTCCCCTTTATAAAAGCCGTGCGCCGTGCCGATGGCGACTGCGAATAGATCCACCCCCGTGCGCTGGAAGAAATCCACCGCCTGGGCAGGATCGGTATAGGCGATAGAGGCGCTGTGGCCATCCTCCTTGCCGCCCACCGTGCCCAGCTCGGCCTCCACGGGCACGCCCCGCTCCCGGGCGGCTTGCACCGTCTTTTGGGTTAGCGCGATGTTCTCCTCGAAATCCAGCTTGGAGGCATCGATCATCACGGAGGAGTAGCCCGCCTCCAGCGCCGCGCAGACGCCCTCGTAGCTCTCGCAGTGATCCAGATGCAGGGATACGGGGACGCGCACGGCATCCGCTTCCGCTTTTACCATGGCATAGGCCTGCCGCCGTGTCATGTACTTTATCGTGGAAGGGGTGGTTTGCAGCAAAACTGGGCTGCCCGTCTCCTCCGCGGCCGCGAGAATGGCCTGAACCATCTCCATATTCTCAAAATTGAAGGCCGGAACCGCATAGCCGCCGCGCTGAGCGGCCAAAATCATCTCTTTGCTCGTCGTATACATTGGTGGGATACCTCTTTTATTCCAGATTGTTTTCCTCTATCAGCTTTTGCACGCTCTGCCGGCTGATCTTGCCCTCCATGGGCCCAAACGCACCGGTATTGAGCGAGGCCGCGGCCGTCGCCATTTTTGCGCATTCGAGCAGGCTCTTCTCCTCCAGCAGGCCGCAGAGGAACGCGCCGTCGAAGCTATCGCCCGCGCCCGTGGCATCCACCGGCGGGACGGCATACACGCCAAAGGAGAACTGCTCCTGCCGCGTATAGATGATGCAGCCCTTTTTGCCGTTTTTCAGCGCGATGATCTCCATATCCGGGTGCGCAGCGAACAGCGCGGCCACCGCCGGCTCTATCTCCTGCTCGCCGGCCAGCATCTTCAGCTCGCTCTTGCCGGGCAGAAAAACGCTGGTGTGCGCCAAGACTTCCCGGATGAGCTCTGCCGCCTTGGGATCCTTCATCAGCTCGGGGCGCACATTGGGGTCAAACGCGATTTTTGCCCCGGCCTCCCTGGCCGCGTGCATGGTCTGCACGATGCGCTCTCCAAAGGCAGTATCCGCCATGAGCGAACAGCCCATGATGTGGAAAAATTTCAGGCCCTCCAGCGCCTCCAGCGCAGGGGCCGGCGCCAGCACGGCAGGCGTATTGCCGATATGGAAGATGAATTTGCGCTCGCCATCCGAGCGATACATGACAAAGGCGCAGCCGGTAGAGATGCGGTCGTTTTGGATGACGAGCGAGCAATCCACCCCATCGCCGCGCAGGCGGTCCAGCAGGCAATCGCCGAAATCGTCCACTCCCACGCCGCCGACGATGGCCGCCTTATGCCCCAGCCTTGCGACTGTATCGATAAAGATGGCGGGTGCCCCCGAAGGATACGGGCCCTGGAAAATTCCCGGCCTGTTTAACGGCTGATCCACCTGCCCTCGCATAATCTCGACGATCATCTCTCCCATCGTCATAATTTCATTCATGTTGCAAAATTCCTCCCCTATTTTTCAAAAGGCCGCGCAGCTTGCACGGCCTTTTTTCCCCATTTTTACGATAATGCTGCGTTTTTCTCCTCATCCGCCGCCCGGCGCTTATCCTTCATAAATAAATAGGCCGGAACCGCCGAGAGCAGCGCAATGGCCACCAGCGGATAGAACGCATTGCCCGCGCCGATGCGATCCGAAAGCTCTCCCATCAAAACGGTTGCCAGCGCGCTGGCCGCGCCGCTGAAGGGAAGCAGCAGCATGGAAACTCTGCCTGAATGCTCGGGGAAAATATCCACCGCAAGGCCCTGGACTGTGGCATACTGCGGGCCCAAAAAGATGCCGCAAACCAGGCACCAGATCAGCGAAGTGACCGTCCCGCGCACGGCCGCCATGAGCAGCGTCGCCCCGGCAAGGCCAAGGAAAGTGATGAAAATCATCTCCCGCTTTCTTTTGCGCACCCGGCTGGCGAAGTATTTGGCGGGCAGCATCCCGCCGTTGATGATGGAAATGCAGATGGCCGCGCCGGACGCGGAATTCAGTTCGGACGCGAAGAAGGGTTTTGCAAAATAGCCGATGGAAGTATCCATCACGACATTGAGAAACAGCAGCAGGCAGAGCGCCAAAAAGCGGGTATCCCGCCAGTTGAACTTTTTCTTCTCCTCATCTTTTCTCATCTCCACCTGGTAAACCTTTTCGGGGGCGATGAAAAAGAAGGCCAGAAGCGTCAGCCCGACCAGCGCGGAGAGAATGAAATAATGCCCACGCCAGCTCATGCCGCGGCCCATCAGCGCGCCCAAGATGATGGGATAGACCATGCTGCCAATGCTATTGACCAGCCCCAGAATATTCGAGAACTGGTTGGTCTTTTGCGGGGCCGTCTCGGCCAGGATGACGACCAGCGAAGCATAGAGCGTTGTCGAGCAGGAATAGATGAAAAAGACGCACAGCAGCACGATATAGAAATTGCGCCCTCCAAAGCCCATAAACAGGGAAAACGCGACATAGACCCAGCCGAAAATCTGCGCCATGCGCTTTTTGGGCAGCTTATCTGCAATGAAGGAGACCAGGATGGGCATGACGATCATGCCGATGGCCCGGGCTGTGGCGATGATGCCCATGCCCGAATTGCCCATGCCGAACTCCATCGAGATATCCGAAAGCGAAAACTGATAACCAGCGATGGAAAACCCCAGCAATGTGGAGATCAGATAGGGGATGAACACATAGAGCCTGCTGGATTTGATCTGAAACTTTTCGCGCCTTTGGGGCGCGGGGGCCGAGTTTTCCAAAGCAATTCTCCTTTTTCAGCGTGGAGCGCAGCCCTTCTAAGGCCGGGCAGCCAAAAAGCCAAGTTATCTACGCTTGCTCCTTTTTCTTTTTGCGGTTCAGCACGCGCACCAAAAGCAGCAGCGCCATAGAGAGCAGGCCCATGGCCGCCGGATAGAGGAAGCAAACCCGCAGACTGAAGTTGTCTGCCAGCATTCCCATAAAGACGCCGACGGTCGCCCCGCCCGTGCCGCTGCCCACCAGCAGCAGCGCACTGATTCGGCCGGGGTTTTCCGGGAAGGAATCGATGGCGACGCTCATGGCCAGCGGCCAGGCCGGGCCCGCGATGAGGCCGAACAAGATGCACCAGAGATACGAGCTCCATGCGCCGGGCACCAGCACCATCAGAAGCGCCATCAGCCCGCCGCCCAGGCAGCAGGCCGCCGCCACTTCCGCTTTTTTCTTATGGATTTTGCTGGCCAGCAGACGCGAGAACACCATGCCGATGCCCACGATGGCAATCGTCGTGGAGGCGGCCAGCGCATTGGGATAGGCCTCCGTAAAATAGGGCTTGGCATAGCTGTTGATGCCCGATTCCACAGAGGAATACGCAATGCCCCATGCCAACAGCAGCAGGCCGGTTGGCGTGAGCACGGATAGGAAAGAGCCCGCGTTTTTGGGCAGGCTGATACCCTGCTCCGCATCCTGCGCGCTGACTGCCGGAGAGTGCATCCAGAAAATCCCTGCCGCCACGAGCACCGAGACCAGCGTAACCGCGATATAAAGCGCTCTCCAGGAACCGCCCTGCCCCAGCACCAGCGCCATGACGAGCGGCCCGGCCACCGAACCGGCGCTATAGAACATCTCGGAAATGCTGGCATAGCGGCTGCTATGCGCTGGGTCGTATTTAGAGAGCATCACCGGGACAATCGCCGGCAGCAGCGCGCCCGCAAAGCCCATGAGCGTCAGCCCCACAACCAGCCCGATAAAATTCGGAACCAGGAGAACCAGAAGGCCGCCCACCGCGATGGCCGCCGTGCAGACAGCCGTCAGCAGCCGCTGATTCTTCTTATCGATGAGCCCGCCCAGAAAAACCGTCGAGCAGAGCCCGGCAATAAAGCCAATGCTGGAAAGCGCGCCCATCGCCGTGTTGTTCATTGCGTATTCTTCGGCAATATCCAGCAGAATAAACTGCTGCCCGCAGACCTGCAAGCCAAAGATGAACATCGTCAGATAGGCCAGCGTGCTGAAGAACCCT
>JAHZHM010000082.1 GCA_019420265.1 Clostridiales bacterium | reverse complement strand
TTCCCGATATGCCGGATACGCCGGAAGATGCGGCAATGCTGCAATATCAATATGATGGGACTACATTTTAAACAGCCGAAAAGGGCGCTGCATGTTGCAGCGCTTTTTATTTGCAAAAAAATATTTACGGCTGAAAAAGCACAGAAAAATGATTGACATAAATATCGGGCTTGCTATAATATAAATAGTCGCTTAATAATTAAATGGTTAATGAATTGGGAGGATGCTTTATGTCCAACATGACGGAGCTTTCTAGGCGTATTCGCAAAATCTATCTTTTGCGCCGCGGTTTATTTGGAAAGCTGGCTGCCGATTTAGAGGTCGATATGCAGCAAAACCCAATTTTGCAGTATGTAAAGGCAAACCCGCAATGCACACAGGTGGAGCTGGCAAAGGCGCTGGCCGTTTCGCCCGCTTCGATCGCCTCATCCATCAAGCGAATGCAAAAGACTGGTCTCATTCAAAAAGAGGTGGATGAAAAGGATTTGCGGCAGAATCGCCTTTCCATCACGCAAAAGGGGCTGGAGACGAGCGAGCAATGCAAGGCGATTGCGCAAAGCCTAAATCATAAAATGTTCGACGGTTTCTCCGAGGAGGAGCTGGATGCGCTGGAAAATTATCTGGAGCGCCTCATTCACAATCTATCCAGCAACAAAAAGGAGGAAGATATTTCTCTATTTTCGATCATTGCGCTGGAAAACCAGCTTAGTATAAAGGAAAGCGGAGGGAAAAATGATTAAACTGATGAGGGAGTGCCTCAACAGCAGATGCAGAAAATTTGCTTTTCTGGGGCCGATGTTTGTCATGCTGGAGGTATTTTTCGATATCTTTATTCCAGTTGTCATGGCAAAGATTATCGATGTGGGCATTGGCGATGTGGAAAATGGCGGCATTGGCTATATCGTCAAGATGGGGCTGCTTATGGTGCTGTTGGCGGGATTGGCGCTGGCGAGCGGCGTGCTTTCTTCCAAATGCAGCAGCATTGCGAGTGCAGGGTTTGGCAGGGAACTGCGGGATCGGATGTTTTCTAAAATCCAGCAATATTCCTTTGCCAATATCGATAAATTCAGCACAGCTTCTTTGCTTACGCGCATCACCACAGACGTGCGCAACGTGCGTATTGCCTTTATGATGAGCCTTCGGCTGCTTTTCCGAGCGCCCATTATGCTTGTCAGCACGACGATTATGGCTATCAGCATCAATCCCGAGCTGGCGTGGGTCTTTATCATCGCGGTTCCCATTCTAGGCGCTGCGCTCTATTTTATCGCGACAACAGCCTACCCGAAATTTCAAGCCATGCTGCGCAAATACGATAAGATGAACCTGGATATTCAGGAGAACTTGACGGGTATCCGAGTCGTGAAATCCTATGTTCGCGGCGATTATGAGAAGGCGAAATTTCAGGATACCGCGGAAGGCGTGCGCGCGGCGCAGATGGGCGCGCAGCGCATCTTAGCGCTAAACGACCCGATGTTTGAGCTGGTCATGTATGCCTGCATGATAGCGATTGCCTGGTTTGGCGGAAATCTGATCATCGGCGGAAGCATGACGACCGGAGAATTTATGAGCTATATCAGCTATATCCGCCAGATTCTGATGGCGCTTATGCTGCTGACCAATGTCATCGTGCAGCTCGTCATCTGCAGAGCATCTGTCGAGCGTATTTCCGAAGTTTTGGATGAGGAGATCGATATCAAAGATTCGGCAGAGCATTCGGATTTGGCCGTGCAGGATGGTTCTATCGAGTTCGACGACGTTTGCTTCAGCTATAGCAATAATGAGGAAAATTTAACGCTCAGCCATATCAACCTGAATATTCAGCCAGGGGAAATGGTTGGTATCATTGGCGGGACGGGCTCTGCAAAGACGACCCTGGTCCAGTTAATTCCGCGGCTTTATGACGTGATGAGCGGCTCTGTTCGCATCGGCGGGCGGGATGTGCGGGAGTATTCGCTGAAAAACCTGCGCAGCAGCGTTGCGATGGTGCTACAGAAAAACGTGCTGTTTTCTGGCAGCATTCGGGAAAACCTAAAATGGGGCAACCCGAATGCGACGGACGAGCAAATTATAGAAGCTTGCAAAGTCGATTCGGCACACGATTTTATCACCTCTTTCCCAGAGGGCTATGATACAGATTTGGGGCAGGGAGGCGTCAACGTTTCCGGCGGGCAAAAACAGCGGCTTTGCATTGCAAGAGCGCTGCTTTGCAACCCGAAAGTGATCATCATGGACGACAGCACCAGCGCCGTCGATACGGCAACAGACAGCCAGATTCGCAGCGCTTTGCGGGAAAAACTGGCTGGGACAACGACAATCATCATCGCACAGCGCATCACTTCTGTCAGCGACGCGGATAAGATCATCGTCATGAACGAGGGCGAGATTGTCGATATCGGAACGCACGAACAGCTTCTGGCGCGCAACGAGATTTACCAGGATCTCTATCATTCCCAGCAGAAAGGGGTGGCTTAACATGGCGAAAGTGCGGAATATTAAGCCAAAGGATACCAAGCGAACGGTAAGCCGGCTTTTGGGCTATCTGCTCGAATATAAGCTCAAAATCGCGTTTGTCATCCTGGCGGTCATCGTAAGCGCGGGCGCTTCTGTCGCCAGCGGGTATTTCTTTAAGCCCATTCTAAAC
>JAHZHM010000081.1 GCA_019420265.1 Clostridiales bacterium | reverse complement strand
GCTGCGCAGGTGCATCAATGATACGGCCCCCAACGCGCTCTACACCGCCATGGGCGAGCGGGTGCTCGCCGTCGACGCAAAGAACAAGATCCTGCTCGTCCGCGTGGAGGGCAGCGGCTATCAGGGCGTGCTCGCCATCGCCAAGGACCCTTCGCAGCTGTATAACGCGCCTTCCGCCTATATCGGCAGCTGGGGCCAGCAGCTCGAGGCCATCGCCTCAGCGCACGACGCCGTGCTCGGCATGACGGGCAGCGGCTTCATCGATCCGGACGGCAACGGCTCCGGCGGTGAGCTCGCGGGCTATGCCATGTCGCAGGGTGAGAGCTACGGCGAGCACTATGTCGTCACCGGCTACAAGCGCGTCGAGCTGCGCGAGAGCAACCTGCTCTACGTCACGGACGCCTCCGCACCGGTCGCAGCCGACACGACGGACGCCGTGGAATTCTGGCCCGCCCTCGTTGTGGACGGCGAACCCGCCGTGGAGAACTACGAGGCCTTCAACGGCATCCAGCCGCGCGTTGATTTCCTTTTTATTTAAAAGCGGCTGTTCGATATAAAGCTTTAGTAAGCGCCCTCCCATGGCGGTTTTGGTTTTATCCAGCAGCCAAAGCAGCGAGCCGCGCTTTTCCTTGCCGCGCATGGTCTCGGTCAGCTCCAAATTGCGGTGCGTAAAGGCGTCGATGGCCATATAGTCTTTGCCGGAAGTTTTCAGGAGCTTTTTAATGTGCGATAAGGAGTTCTTCTGTGTATCCAGCAGATATTGCAAAAGCGCACCTGCAGCATTGAGGCAGGGCGAATCGTCGGCAAAGCCAAAAACTGAGACGCTCATCACTTCAAAATGCTCCTGCAGAAGCCGCTTGGCATTGCTGCTCTCATAGGGCCAGGCATCATAGCGCGTGAGATAGAGCGATTCCTGCTCCTTGAAATAGTGAAATAAAACGGCATTATTTTCGGCAAATAGGACTTCCCGTGGCAAAACGCGCAAAAGAAGATTGCCCAGCTCCTCTAGGCTGGCAACCTCCTCTGCCAGAAAAGCGCCGGTTGAAATATCCGCATAGGCAGCGCCAATTCTGCCCTTATGCTCGTAAACTGAGAGCAAAAAGCTGTTCTCATCCTCTTTGAGCATGGAGCTTTCCGAGACAGTTCCAGGTGTTACAATGCGCACGATGCCCCGCTCGACGATCCCTTTTGCCGATGCAGGATCTTGCAGCTGTTCGCAGATGGCGACTTTATACCCCTTTTCAATTAGGCGCTGGATATAGCCTTCCGCCGCATGATACGGTACGCCGCACATGGGCGCCCGCTCCTCTAGCCCGCAGTCTCTGCCCGTCAGCGCAATTTCCAGCTCTTTTGATGCAGTAATTGCATCGTCAAAAAACATCTCATAGAAATCGCCCAGCCGGAAAAACAGCAGGCAGTCTTTATTTTTTTCCTTGATCTCAAGGTATTGCCTCATCATTGGTGAAAGCGCCAAAACGTTTCCCCCTCTTCTTTTGCATTTTCAATTTTACCTAAATTATATCATAATTCCCCCGGAAAAGACACAAAAAAAGAGCTCAATTTCTTGAGCTCTTAAGGCCATAAACCGGGTTGTGCACCTCTCTGCTGATATGCGCCGGCAAGTCAAAATAATAAGTGTTTATTTGAAAGCACCAAGGCCAATTGGCAAGCCGGTTCATTGCTGCCTCGATACTATTATGGCCAAGCCGATCCCAAATAAACAGGAATTTTGTGGAAAAAATCGAAGTTAGAAATACTAGATGTTTAAAAGTGCGCGCGCATTCTTGCCCAAAATGGCAATGCGCTCCTCTTCCGTCAGCGGGAGCGCGAGGAAACGGGCCAGTTCCTGCTCATGATCCCACATGGGATAATCCGTGCCAAAGAGCATTTTATCTGCGCCGTGCGCACGGATCATCTGGGCTGCCTCTTCCGGCGAAAGGCAGAAGAGCGAACTGGAAGTATCGAAATAAATATTCTGATTTAACAGATGCTTTTTCGATTCCTCCCAGGCGTTATACCCTCCAAAATGTGCGCCAATGACGACGAGGTTTGGAAAACGCTCCAAAATCGCGCGCAAGCGGCGAGGAGCGGAAAAATCCCGGGTTTTATCGCCCATATGAAATAGAATCGGGAGCTTTCCCTCAATCGCCTGATAAATCTTCATGGCAGCATCATCGTCGATATTGAACTCCTGAAAATCTGGGTGCACTTTAATGCCTCTAAGCCCCAGATCTATGGCGCGATCCACCTCAGAGGCAATATCTCCAAACCCTGGGTGCAGCGTCGCAAAGCCGACAAACTCCGGGTGCGCCTGCGCCTCCCTGGAGATAAAATCGTTGCTAGAGACAACTTGCGCTGGAGTCGTCGCGAACGAATGCACCACATAGCGGGAAACGCCAATCCTGCTTCCCTGCTGCAAAAGATGTTCGCTGGTTCCCTGGCCAGACATGGGGATGGAATAAAACTGGCTGATCGCGTCCACTGCCTTATGCGCGATTTTGGCCGGATAGATATGCGTGTGAAAATCCACAATATCGTAACTGGGCATCTTTTCATCCTCCGCAATATAGAAAATTTAAAATAAAAAGCAGAGGGCTGCAAAGGATAGTTCTTTGAAGCCTTCTGCTAAAATAGACATTGCCTGCTTCAATGCGTCTTTTTGCACCAAAATTATGATACAACGCCGGCAGATTCTTTGCAAGCCTCAATCTCTGCGGTTATTCCGGTTCACAAGAAGGATGAGCCGAAGCAGCTGCGTGATGGAAACGGCCAGAGAGGCGACGTAAGTCAGCGCCGCGGCAGAGAGCACTTTTTTCGCACCTTCCTGTTCCTGAGCCGTGAAGATGGAGGCGTTCGAAATCGCCTCAAGCGCTCTGTTGCTGGCGTTATATTCTACGGGCAGCGTTACCAGCTGAAACAGCGTGCAGAGCCCAAAACATGCGACGCCGAGATAGGCGATGTTTTGATAGAAAGTCCCGAAGCCGCTCAGCAAAATCCCGAGCAGGATCAGCGGCATGGCCAAATTGGAGCCGATATTCGCCGCAGGCAGGATAGCCGCGCGCACTTTAATGGGCGAATACCCCTTGGCATACTGCACGGCATGCCCCGCTTCATGCGCCGCGACGCCGATAGCCGCGGCAGAGGTGCTGTTATAAACGGCCTGAGAAAGGCGAATGGTGTTGGAACGCGGATCGTAGTGATCGCTGAGCTTTCCGGGAACTTGCTCGATATTGACTCCAAAAACGCCGTTTTGCTGCAGAACCATCTGCGCGGCTTCCCTTCCCGTGATATTGCTTTGAGAGTAGAGATCCGAATAGCGCTGGAACGTCGAGTTTACTTTGGTGCTTGCCCACATGGCAAAGATAACTGCGGGCAAGACGAGGCAAATATAGGTCCAATCGATATACAAAACTAGTTCTCCTCCAAAATTTTCTGGAATTCTTCTCCAGTAATCGTCTCTTTTTCCAATAAATATGCGGCCAACTGATGCAGCAGCTCCTGATTGCTGCTCAAAATCTCATAGGCTTTATGATGTGCCTCTTTGATGAGCGCAATCACCTCTTCGTCCACTTTTGCTGCCGTCTGCGCAGAGCATGCCAGAGTGGTATCCCCGCCCAAATACTGATTGGAAACGGTTTCCAGCG
>JAHZHM010000080.1:1924-5861 GCA_019420265.1 Clostridiales bacterium | reverse complement strand
ATCCGCATTCAGCCCCAGGAAAACCTCAAACGGAATGTCATATCCATCCGCGATGTATTTGGTTCCGCAAACCGGGCAGTAAGCCTCCGGCATATCCACGCCGCAGCCGTATTTTTCCCGGTCCACGTCAAAATCGTAATGCTTGCAGTTTGGGCAAAGGTAGTGCGGCGGCAACGGGTTTACCTCCGTAATATCATCCGCAAAGGCCGCAAAAGAGCTGCCGACAGAGCCACGCGAACCGACCAGATATCCATCCTCCATGGATTTATCCACCAGCTTCATTGCGCTCCAATAGAGCACGGCGAATCCATTTCGGATGATATTGCCCATCTCCTTATCCAGCCGCTTTTCGATGATTTCGGGCAACGGCTCCCCGTAAAGCCGCTTGGCCTTTGCATAGGCCCGCTCCAAAATCTCCTTATCTGCGTTTTCGATATAGGGCATGGCCGTCTCGCCCGGGAACAGCTCAATCTGCTCAATTTGCTCTGCAATGGCATTTGGGTTTTGGATGACAACTTCCCTGGCCTTTTCCTCTCCCAGATAAGCAAAATCCTCCAGCATCTGTCCCGTCGTCTTGAAAAAGAGCGGCGCCTGCTGGTCTGCATCCTTAAAGCCAGTCGTCTCCATCAGAATGCGCCGGAAATAAGCGTCTCCCTCGTTTAAAAAATGGCAGTCTGTCGTGGCGCAGACGGGCTTGCCCATCTTATCCGCAATACGGCAAATGCGCCGGTTAATTTCGCTGAGTTCCTCTTCATCCGCCACCATGCCCTCCCTGATGAGAAACGCATTGTTGCCATGCGGCTGAATCTCCAGGTAATCGTAAAAGCGCGCCAGCTCCTCCAGCCGCTCATCCTCTGCGCCATCCAAAATTGCGCGGTAAATCTCGCCCTGTTCGCAGGCAGAGCCAAAGATGAGCCCCTCCCGGTGCTGCGCCATCACGCTCTTTGGAATGCGCGGGCGGTTATGGAAATATTCCAGATGCCCAAGTGAAACCAACTTATAAAGATTGACCAGCCCTTCCTTGTTTTTGCATAAAATGATGGAGTGGAAAGGTTTTGCGCTGCGGGCAATGGCCTTGGTGTCCCCAATATAGTTCAGCCCTTGCAGCGTCTGCACGCCCTGTTCCCTGAGCTCTGCAAACATGCAGAGCAGAATCTTCGCCGTAGCCTCCGCATCGTTCACAGCCCTGTGGTGCCCAAAGGTTACGCCGTAATGATCTCCCAGCTTATTGAGCTTGAAGCTCTTCAGCTCCTTCAAATGCGCCCGGGCAACGGCCAGCGTATCCAAAACATCGCTGTGCACATCTATGCCCATAGCGCGGCTCTTGCCAAACACAAAGGCCGTGTCGAACTCCGCATTGTGCGCCACCAGGCAGGCATCCCCGGCAAACGCCCAGAATTTTTCGATCACTTCCTCGATTTCCGGCGCATCCTCCACCATCGCCTCTGTGATGCCCGTCAGTTTGGTAATCTCATAGGGCACTCCGTTTTTAGGCCGTGCGAACATGCCGAAGGTATCCAGAATCTCTCCGTTTTTGACGCGCACCGCGCCAATCTCGATGATCTCGCAGGTATCCGGCCGCAATCCCGTCGTCTCAATATCAAAGACGATAAACTCGTCGTCAAAACTGCGATCCTGCCCGCCCGCATAGATCTTTTTCTGATCGTCGACGAGGTATGCCTCCATGCCGAAGATGACCTTGATGCCATATTTTTTTGCCGCACCCGCCGCCTCTGGGAAAGCCTGCACCACGCCGTGATCCGTGATGGCAATGGCCTTATGCCCCCATTTCGCCGCTCTGGCGATGTATGCTTCCGCGCTCGAAACGCCGTCCTGCGCGCTCATGTTTGTATGCAGATGCAGCTCGACGCGCTTTTCCTCCGCGTCATCCATCAGCTCTGTCCTCTTGCCTTCCTGCACCCCCAGCACATTAAAGCAATACTCCCTGGCGTAGGTATCGTAAACGTTTCTCCCGCGGACTTTAAAGCGCTCCCCTTTTTTGATCAAGCTGAGCAGTTCATCCGTCGTCCCTTTTAGGAACTTCTTGCATTTGATGGAGGAAGTGTAGTCCGTAATTCCAAAAGTCAGCAGAGTATCCTTGCCGTCCCGAATCAGCCGCGTCTCGACAGAGAGAATATCCCCTTCGATGAGCGCTTCGCCCTCGGGCAGCAGATCCGCAATCTTTGTAATATCTCCGTCCATGCCCCGCGCTTTGCGCATATAGGGCTTGCCGGCCTGCCCGCCGCCTGCCGGCTTTGGCTGCGCCGGCGCCGCCGTCTCCCAGGGCGCATCTGCCGGAACTGGCGCTTTTCTGGGCTTTGCAGGTGCTTTTTTCGGTGCATCTTTCTTGACAAACTCAGTATAAATCTGTGCTGCGCTCTGGCTCTGCCCCTCCTGCTGCTGGGTATTCAAATCACAGGCCAACTTTTTGACTTTCAGCGTCAGCCCGTAGTAATCCTCCAAAAAGCGTTCCAGTTTCTCCGCCGCCCCCATGCGGGAAAAAAGCTCAGGAGCGAGCTCGCGGCCAAAGGTGATATGGAGGAAATCCCCTTCTCTGACAAAATTGCAAGGGCATAAAAAGGGAATCAGCCCCGGCTCCTCTGCGATCAAAAATTCGCGGATGGTGCGCTCCAAAAGCGCGCCGTCCTCCAAAAGCGCGGCAGGCTGGCGCACAATCACTTCAAAATTTTGCAGTTCGGGCAGCTGCGCGCCAATTTCCCTGCGCAAACGGAACAGTTGCGCCATCTCCATATATTGCCCGCTAGATAAAAAGATGACATACTGCCCCCGAGCACGGCTATATGCCATGCGCTCATAGGCAATGTGCGCCGTCTCCTGTTTTTTTGCAAGTATATTCTGGACAACCTGCCGCACCCCGCTCGGGGTATATCCCATATCCGGATGTATCGATGTCCTTGCTTCCATTTCCCGTTCTCCGCTTCGCCCCTTCAGGCCAGCCGCGCGCCTTCTTCTGATGCCTTGCCATCTTTAAACCAGCGTGTGCAGCAACCGCTCAAATTCTCCCAGCAGCTTTTCCTCCGAAACTTTCAGCGCTGGTTTGCCTTTGAGGAAAATCAATCCTTCCCCTTCCCCGCCGGCAATGCCGATATCCGCATCTCTGGCTTCTCCCGGGCCATTGACCACGCAGCCCATCACGGCAATTTTCAGCGGTTTTTGAATCGGTTTTGCCATCCGCTCCACTTCCTGCACCAGCCGCTCTAGGCCGACTTTCGTCCGGGCGCAGGTTGGACAGGAGATGATCTCCGGGCCAAAGCTGCGCTTGCCGGCAAAGCGCAAAATATCCTTTGCCACGCCCACTTCCAACACAGGATCCCCCGTAATCGAAACGCGCAGCGTATCGCCAATGCCTTTTAAGAGCAGCGTGCCAATGCCCATCGCCGATTTGATGCAGGAGCTGTTCAGCCCCCCTGCCTCTGTTACGCCCAGATGCAGCGGATAGTCCACCAGCGCATCCATGCGCTCATAAGCCGCAACCGTGGAAGGCACATCCGAAGCCTTGAGCGCAACGACAATCTCGTAAAACCCGCATTTTTCCAGAATGCGGACATTTTCCAGCGCACTCTCCACCAGCGCATCACTGCGGTTTTTCCCGCGGTATTCCTTTGCCAGCGAGCCGGTGTTTGCCCCAACGCGGATGGGAATGCCCCGCTCTTTTGCCGCATCTGCCACACAGCGTATCTTCTCCTCGCTGCCAATATTGCCCGGGTTAATGCGAATTTTATCCGCCCCAGCCTCGATCGCCGCCAACGCAATTTGATAATCAAAATGCACATCCGCCACGATGGGCATGGTTGTCCCTTTTTTGAGCTGAGCAATGGCTCTCGCCGCCGCAATATCGTAAGCAGCGACGCGTATGATCTCGCAGCCCGCCGCCTCCAGCGCAGCCATCTGCGCCAGCGTCGCCGGAATATCCGCT
>JAHZHM010000080.1:370-1914 GCA_019420265.1 Clostridiales bacterium | reverse complement strand
GTTCTGCCCGCCAATGCGGCGGCTTCCTATTTTGATTTCCCGCTTCAAACCTTCTCCTCCTTTTGCCGTTTTCTCTCGCCGTCCGTTCTATCTAGGCCAGCGCTTCTATGAAAACGCCGTGGCAAAGCAGTTGGCATGGCCAGATACCCTTTCAAATCTCCCAAGCTTTGCCCGGTTTATACTGTGCGTTCATTATAACATAAAAAGAACGCGGCCAAAACCTATCTTTCGCGGCTGCCCTCCTGCCTCCATCAAAAAAAGCGCCTGCTAGGCGCTTTTTTTGCCGAAAGAAATATTTTGGAATTTCAGGAAAGCAGACGGGCAATATCCTGATAAGTCAGGAAAATCATCAGCAGAAACATCAGCCCCATGCCGATGAGGTTGATCAGCCCCTCTTTATTTTGCGGCAGCGGCTTGCCCCGCAGTTTCTCCACACCCAGCAGCAAAATCCGGCCGCCATCCAGCCCGGGAATGGGCAGCAGGTTCATAATGCCGAGGTTCACCGAGAGCAGCGTCGCAATGCGCAGAAAAACCTCCGGCCCAGATCGCACCGCCTGGCTGACGATGCCAATCGTGCCCACCGGCCCTGCCAATCCCTCCACGCCTTTCCCGCGGAAAACCAAATTCCCCAGGAAAGAGAGCATCTGCGCAATGATCAGATACATCCATTTAAAAGCGAGGCCGATCGCCTCAAAGAAGCCAAAACGCTGGCGCGTATCCGAGGAATAGGTAATGCCGATCATGTTGCGTCCTTCCGCCTCGTTATACGCAAACGGAATGTCAAAATTCATCTGCTGGCCATCCCGCTCCACGCCAATATTCACGCTCTCGCCGCTTTTTGTCAGGTCGATCCCATCGAACTCCATCGCGAAATCGATGCGCTTGCCATCCACGCTGACAATGCGGTCGCCCTCCTGCAAACCAGCCTGCTGCGCCGGCATCCCTTCCTGCACGCTGGCCACCACCGGCACAAAATCGCCATAGCCAACCAACACGCCCACTGTCAGCACAAATGCCAGCAAGATATTCATGGCCGGGCCCGCCAGCAGCGTCAGGAACCGCTGCCAAATGGGCCGGTTGTTGAACGCCCTGGGCTCTTCCAAAACTTCCTGCGCATCCTCACCATAGAACTGGACGAACCCGCCCAGCGGCAACGCACGAATGGAATACCGAATGCCGTTTTTTATTTTGGAAAACAGCTTGGGGCCAAAGCCCACAGCAAATTCCTCGATTCGCATGTCGCAGGCCTTGCCCACTCTGAAATGCCCGTATTCATGGGCGACAACCAAAAATGTGAGCAACAGCAGCCCGCCTATAATTCCCAGTACTGTATTCAAATAAGCCTCCCTGCGCGCAAAGTTGATGAGTATAGTATACTCCTTTTGCCGCGCCGCCATGTCGTTTTTTTCAAAGTTTCACAAATTATTTACTGGCCTGCGGCAAATACCGCCCTCGCACATACGCCTTAATACACTCGTTGATGCCGTAGATCTCCTCAAAACTTTTGGCGCGCACACCTGCGAAATGATCCATCGCCTGCCTGA
>JAHZHM010000080.1:0-360 GCA_019420265.1 Clostridiales bacterium | reverse complement strand
TCTGCCAAAACGTGATAACTCCCCCGCGAAACAGCTCCACAGCCACATCATTCGCCGCATTGAAAATCATCTGCGCGGATCCGTCCCCCTGGGTCGCCTGCATGGCCAGCGCAAGACAGGGAAATTTCTTCAAATCCGGCTGTTCAAAATGCAGTGTGCCAATGCGAAAGAGATCCAGCTTTTCCACGCTGTTTTTGCGCCGCCCCGGATGCCCCAGCGCATATGCGATGGGCAGCTTCATATCCGGGACGCCCATCTGTGCCATCACCGAATTATCTGCAAACCGCACCGCCGAATGCACAATGCTCTCCGGATGCACCACAACTGTGATCTTCTCAGGCGCAGTGTCAAACATCGATC
>JAHZHM010000008.1:14914-16218 GCA_019420265.1 Clostridiales bacterium | reverse complement strand
CGGATGGAGAAGAACGCGGCCTTGCCGGGGTACTGCGCGGCGTCGAACAGCTCTTCCTCGATGCGGAGGAGCTGGTTGTACTTCGCCACGCGGTCGGTGCGGCTCGGCGCGCCGGTCTTGATCTGCCCGGCGTTGAGGCCGACGACGAGATCGGCGATCGTGGTGTCCTCCGTTTCGCCGGAGCGGTGGGAGACGACCGTGGTGTAGCCCGCGCGGTTGGCGAGCGCTATGGCATCGAGCGTTTCGGTCAGCGTGCCGATCTGGTTGAGCTTGATGAGAACGCTGTTCGCGACGTGCTTTTCCAGACCCATCTTGATGCGGCGCACGTTCGTGACGAAAAGATCGTCGCCGACGAGCTGCACGCGGTGGGAGAGCGCGTCGGTGAGCATCTTCCAGCCCTCCCAGTCGTCCTCCGCCATGCAGTCCTCGAGCGAGATGATCGGGTACTTATCGCAGAAGCTGACCCACATATCGACCATCTCCTGCCGCGTCATGGTGATGCCGCGCTTCGGGAGATGATAGCAGCCGTCCTCGGCCTTGAACCAGTCGGAGCAGGCCGCGTCCATGGCGAGCATGAAGTCCTCGCCGGGCCGGTAGCCCGCGAGCTCGATGGCCTGGACAATGGCGCGCAGGCCGTCCTCGTCGCTCTTGAGATCGCCGGGCGCGTAGCCGCCCTCGTCGCCGACGCTGGAGGTGTGCAGCACCTTGGAGAGCGTGTGGAACACCTCGCTGCACCAGCGCAGCGCTTCCTTCCAGCTCTTCGCGCCGACGGGCATGATCATAAACTCCTGAATGTCGGCCGCGGAGGACGGCGCGTGGACGCCGCCGTTGAGCACATTCATCATCGGCACGGGCAGCGTCTTGGCGTTCACGCCGCCGATGTAGCTGTAGAGCGGCAGCCCGAGCGCTTCGGCGCTCGCTTTCGCCACGGCGAGCGATACGCCGAGCATCGCGTTTGCGCCGAGACGGGTCTTGTTCGGCGTGCCGTCCAGCTCGATGAGGATTTTGTCGATATACGGCTGGTCGAGCGCATTGAGGCCGTTGAGTGCCTCGGCGATCTCGCCGTTAACGTTTTCCACAGCCTTCTGCACGCCCTTGCCAAGATAGCGGGACTTGTCCCCGTCGCGCAGCTCACAGGCCTCGTAAATGCCGGTGGAGGCGCCGGACGGCACCGCCGCGCGGCCCACGACGCCGTTATCGAGCGTCACCTCGACCTCGACCGTGGGGTTGCCGCGGGAGTCGAGAATTTCTCTTCCGAGAACGTCAACGATTTCAAAATACTCTTTCATGGAAAACTCCTTTCC
>JAHZHM010000008.1:0-14814 GCA_019420265.1 Clostridiales bacterium | reverse complement strand
CTCTTCCGAGAACGTCAACGATTTCAAAATACTCTTTCATGGAAAACTCCTTTCCTGCAGAGCGGGAAATTTATTTTACGATCAGGCTCTCGCCGGTCATCTGCGCGGGCTTTGCAAGACCCATGAGATCGAGCATCGTCGGGCAGAGATCGCACAGGCGGCCCGGACGGAGCTTCACGTCCGCGCCGGAGACGATCAGCGGCACGGGGTTGGTGGTGTGGGCGGTGTCGGGGCTGCCGTCCGGCTTCATGATGCGGTCGGCGTTGCCGTGGTCGGCGGTGATGAGGATCACGCCGCCCATCTTCTTCACGGCCTCGACGATCTGTCCGACGCACGCGTCCACGGTCTCCACGGCCTTGATCGCCGCGGCCTTGACGCCGGTGTGACCGACCATGTCGCAGTTGGCAAGGTTGCAGATCACAACGTCGTACTTGCCGCTCTCGATGCGCTTCGCGCACTCGTCCGCGACCTTATAGGCGCTCATCTCCGGAATGAGGTCATACGTCGGGAACTCCTTCGGGGACGGGATGAGGCAGCGGTCCTCGCCGGGGTAGCAGGTCTCGGTGCCGCCGTTGAAGAAGAACGTCACATGGGCGTATTTCTCGGTCTCGGCGATGCGCAGCTGCGTTTTGCCGAGCTTGCCGAGATATTCGCCGAACGTCATTTCGATCTCCTCCGGCGGGAAGGCGACGGAAACGTTGGGGATCGTCGCGTCGTACTGCGTGGTGCAGACATAGTGCAGCGGGAAGAAGCCGTTCGGACGCACAAAGCCGTCAAACGCGGGATCGACGAGCGCGCGGGTCATCTCGCGGGCGCGGTCGGGGCGGAAGTTGATGAAAATGACGCTGTCGCCGGAGCGGATGCAGCCGTTTTTATCGCACACGGTCGGCACGACGAACTCGTCCGTCACGCCCGCCTTGTAGCTCTCTTCGACGGCGTGGACGGGATCGCCATCCTGCACGCCCTCGCCGCAGACGACGGCGCGATAGCCCTTTTCCACGCGGTCCCAGCGCTTGTCACGGTCCATGCCGTAAAAGCGGCCCTGGATCGTGGCGATCTTGCCGGTGCCGAGCTCGGCGCACTTTTCCACAAGCGCCTTCACATAGCCCGCGCCGGAGGTGGGGGCAACGTCGCGCCCGTCGAGCAGCGCGTGGACGTAGACCTCCTTCACGCCGCGGCGCTTGGCCATTTCGAGCAGCGCGAAGAGGTGGTTGATGTGGCTGTGGACGCCGCCGTCGGAGAGCAGCCCCATGAGATGCATCCGCGCGCCGGTGCGCACGCACTCGTCCATGGCGGACTTGTAGGCGGGATTTTCAAAGAAGCTGCCGTCCTCAACGGCGTTGGAGATGCGGGGGAGATCCTGATAGACGACGCGGCCCGCGCCGATGTTCGTGTGGCCGACCTCGCTGTTGCCCATCTGTCCGGCGGGCAGACCGACGTCCAGACCCGAGGCCTGGAGCTGCGTGTTCGGGCACTCGGCGAAGAGCTTGTCGAGATTCGGCGTCTTGGCGCAGGAAATGGCGTTTTCCGGGCCCGCCGGGGCGAGACCGAAGCCGTCCATGATGAGGAGTACGGTAGGCTTTTTGCTCATGGCTTACTCCTCCTTGCAGCCTTCGCGGATGATCGCGGCAAAGTCCTCGACCTTGAGCGACGCGCCGCCGATGAGACCGCCGTCGATGTCCGGCTGGGCGAGAAGACCCGCGCAGTTTTTCGCGTTCATGGAGCCGCCGTAGAGGATGCACACCTTGCGGGAGACGAGCGCGCCGTACTGCGCGCGGAGATTCTCGCGGATGTTGAAGCAGACCTCCTGCGCCTGCTCGTCGGTCGCGGTGCGGCCCGTGCCGATGGCCCAGATGGGCTCGTAGGCGATGACGACCTTCTTCACCTGCTCGGCGGTCAGGCCGTACAGCGCCGCCTTGACCTGATAGGAGATGCGCTCCATCGTGAGATCGCGGTCGCGCTCGGAGAGCGACTCGCCGACGCACACGATCGGGGTGATGCCCTTTTCGAGCAGCGCGTGGACCTTCGTGTTCACGAGCTCGTCGGTGTCGCCGTTATTCGCGCGGCGCTCGCTGTGGCCGACGATGCAGTACTTCGCGCCGAGATCGGCGATCATATCCACGCTGATCTCGCCGGTGTGCGCGCCCTTATCGAACTCGGAGACGTTCTGCGCGCCGACGCCGATGCGCCGCGCCTTTTCGCGCGCGAGCGCGGCGAGATGCGTCGCCGGGACGCAGAGAACGACGCTGCACCCGTTCATGCCCGCGGGCAGCTTCGTTTTCAGCTCCTCGACGAACGGCTTTACGCCCGAGGGAAGCTGGTTCATTTTCCAGTTTCCGGCGATGATGACTTTTCTGTATTTCTTGTTCATAGCGGTTTTCTCCCTTCGGTGAATACGCGCAAAGGGGCGGAACCCGCCCCTTTGGTGAAAAATTACTTGTCGAGCAGGCAGGCCACGCCGGGCAGCTCCTTGCCTTCCATGAATTCGAGCGACGCGCCGCCGCCGGTGGAAACGTGGGTCACCTTGTCGGCATAGCCCATCTTCTCGATGGCGCTGGCGCTGTCGCCGCCGCCGACGACCGTGACGCCCTGGCACTCCGCCATTGCCGCGGCGACGGCCTCGGTGCCCTTGGCAAATTTCGGGAATTCAAAGACGCCCATGGGGCCGTTCCAGATAACGGTACCGGCGTTCTTCACGGCCTCGCCGAAGAGCTTCTGCGTCTCGGGCCCGATGTCCAGACCCATCCAGCCGGCGGGAATGGCGTCCGCGGCGACGACCTTGCTCTCCGCGTCCGCGGCGAACTTGTCGGCAACGACGACGTCCACCGGCAGCAGCAGCTTCACGCCGGACTCTTCCGCCTTGGCGAGCATGTTCTTGCAGTAGTCGATCTTCTCCTCGTCGAGCAGGGAGGCGCCGGTCTCGTAGCCCTTGGCCTTAAGGAACGTGAACGCCATGCCGCCGCCGATGACGAGCGTGTCGGCCTTCTTGAGCAGGTTTTCGATCACGGCCAGCTTGTCGGCGACCTTCGCGCCGCCGAGAACGGCCACGAGCGGGCGCTTGGGATCGTCCATCGCGCCGCCGAGAGCGGTCAGCTCCTTCTCCACGAGGAAGCCGCAGTACGCGGGCAGATAGTCCGCAACGCCGGCGGTGGAGGCGTGAGCGCGGTGCACCGCGCCGAACGCGTCGGAAACGTACACATCCGCCATGGAAGCGAGCTCCTTGGCGAACTCGGGATCGTTCTTCTCCTCGCGGGGATCAAAGCGGGTGTTCTCAAGCAGCAGGACCTGGCCCGGCTTGAGCGCGGCGGCCTTCGCCTTGGCGTCGGGGCCGATGGTATCCTCGGCGAACTCGACCGGCTTTCCGAGCAGCTCGGCAAAGCGGACGGCAACGCGCTTGAGCGTCAGGTTGGTCTTGGCGTCGGTAATCTCCAAATCGATGGGCTTCTGCGCCCCGGTGATGACGATGGGTTTGGGGCAGTTTTGGATGAGATAGGAAAGGGCGGCGGCCGTATAGGCCATGGTGTCCGTCCCGTGGCAGATGACGAAGCCGTCGTAGGCATCAAAATGCTCTGCAATGGCCGCGACGATTTTCAGCCAGTGCCCGGGCCAGATATTCGTGCTGTCTAAATTGAAAAGCTGCAAGGTATCCACTGTGCAAAACTCCTGCACGCCGGGCACATATTGCAAAACCTCCTGGGAAGTCAGCAGCGGCTCCAGCCCGCCGCCCATCCGCCGGGAAGCGATGGTCCCGCCCGTGGCAATCATGAGAATTTTCTTCATCGTCTGCCTCCTTTTTTCTTATGATAGCAAAAAACGGGCAAAAAATACACCCCGCAGGCAAAGAGAGCGGGGTGGGATTTATGCTTTTGGCTCTTCCGGGCAGAGGTAGGAAAAGATGACCGGCGCCAAGGCGCAGAGCGTATCGTGGTAACCCAGCCGCATATGGCCATCGATGGCGCTGCGGGAAAAGTTCATCGCGCCCGTTCCCTTGACGGGCTCGAGCGATGCCGAGGGGTGCAGGTTTACGATTTGCGGGCCCCCTTCCGGAGCGGTGCAGTCCGGCGCATCTGGCTGCAAATGCACCACGAAAACAGCATCCAGATCATGGCTGAGCAGCGGCAAAAGCGGGGTGTTATCCGCGTTGGCCGAGGGGTAGGCGCGGATATTGATGCCGCCATCCGCATAGGCTTTGCCGCGCACCTGCACAGGCGGGAAGACGTAGGGGATGGCGCAGGAGGCCAGCGTTGCCTGGATGATCTCCGCATCCGCTAGCGATTTGAGCGCAAGATACTCCGGGCGCCCCTGGGCGATGTTGTAGGCGCAGACATAAAGCGCCGGGCGGGATCGCCGCAGAGCAGCGCAATCCAGTTCCCGCTCCAGCATGGCCTTTAGGCCCTGCTGGGTAAAGAGGCTTTTGCCCTCTTTGGAGATATACTCCAAAATCGCGTCAAAATCCCGAAGACGAATGCCCTGGGCGGAAAGTTCGCGCCAAAGCTGGCGCAGACGGGTGCGCTCCTCCTTATCCGAGCGCACCAGCACATCTTTAAACCCGATATTTTCCCAAACTCCCGGGCAAAGTTCTTTTCGCCCCAGGGCAAAGGCCAGCGTATTGAGCGCGCCCACGGAAGTGCCCGAGACGGCGCACACCTTGTCCGCAATATCCAGCTCATAGAGCGCCTGGATGACCCCTGCCTGATAGGCCCCCTTGGCGCCGCCCCCGGCCAAAACCAGCCCCAAACGGGCGCTGTTCCATTTTTCTGCACGCGATATCTGAATCATAGCAACTCTCCTGCAAAAAGTGTACGGCGAAAAATGTGGAATGTCAAATGCGAAGGAGAGCCGATAGGCAGATGGATAGCGTGCCACGACTGTGAAATCTTATTTGAGCTCGTTTTTTAGCCGTTCTTTTGCCTCGGATATGCTCTCGCCGTCTTTTGTGAGATAGCGATCGACAAAGGCATCTTCTATTTTAGTATAGCCTTTTACGACTCCGCTTTCTATTTTTTCAAAAGTGCCGACAACCTTTTCTGCGATTTTTTCATTGGCTTTTATAAGCTTTGATTTTGCCATAATATTTTCTCCTTTTTGTGATTAGATTGATTCCAAGCGAAAAGATAAACAAACAGACAAGCGCTCCAGTGATGCTATCCATGATAAAAAATGAGGAGCTTTTCATAGGCGAGCCGAATGTCGCAACCATGGAGCGCTGCAAGGTGATGACCGATGCGGCTACTTCTGCATATCTAATGCGGCGGAACACTAAAAAAAGCGGCGATGAGGGCCTTTTCTGTTTGACCGCCCAAGCGATAGCTGCTGCAATTTTATAGAATGTGTAGGACGCAATGGTAATCATGGTGATAGAGCCATGTTTGAAAACAATATTTTGCCGCAAACTGATAAAGAGAGCGGCGGATAAGGCAAAGCTGAGCAGCACGAGCAATCCCCCAGATAACCGAATGGCAAAATATTGCGCATCTATGGATGATGCCGCGCTTTTCTTGCATAGGCAAATAACAGCAGATATGCGGAGGATGCTCAAAATGATATAGTAGACGCACATCGCCGTAAACCATGACGATAAGGTCAGCACCCCAAGCGCACCATGATAGATGGCATAGGCAAGATTGATGAGAAGAGAAATCCAAGTAGAAAAAGTGATCCGTCTATATGGAGTTTTCATGATGCGCTTTTGCCGTTCGGATGGGCAGTTTTGATTCACTCTTTCAGCCCTTTGATAAGTGGAATCAGGCTCAGCAGGATCAGGATGCCAAGAAGGCCAAGCACAATGCCCAAAACCATTTTTCCCCAAACCATGCTAAAACACATGCCAATGCCCAGCGCTAGTGCTCCGATCATGCCAACGAGAATGGCAAAAGTCGCCCGGCCAGAGAGGCGAATGGGCTTTTTGTGTTCCATTTTTCTCCAGACGATCAGCGTTGCCAGGGCAAGCGCTATGCCGATTCCGCCAAAGATGATGCCCGGCTGCCTGGCATTCCACTCCGGAATCAGCACCATACACATGCCAAGCGCAAACAGCATCCCGCTGATTGTTCCTAAAATAAGCGCGGTAAAACTGCTCTTTTTCATATATCATACCTCCTTTTATTAAAACAACTGTTGTTGTTTTAATGTAGTTATAGTATAGTATTGAGAAAGAAAAGAAAGCAATCATCAATATTTGTATAAGTGTTGGAATAATAAAGGAGTATGCGGTGAATACAAAAAATAATCGGCGGCGGAGAGCTTCGATAGAGCGCATAGAAAAAGCTTTTATCGAATTATTGCAGGCAAAAGAGCTGGGCGAAATTACTGTATCCGAAATATGCAAAAAGAGCGGGCTGAATCGAAGTACTTTTTATGCAAATTATGCAGATATCTATGAATTGGCAGAGAAAATAAAAGAAAATTTAGAAAAGGATGTCATGCAGCTATATGAAGAAGAGATGGAAGGCGGGTTTAACAGCAATGATTATCTGAAGCTGTTTCGCCATATACAAAGCAACCAATTGTTTTATCGCACTTATTTCAAACTCGGGTATGACAGCAAGCACCCGATTGAATTATATGATACGCAGCAGGCCAGAGAATATTTTGACAATAAGCATATTCACTACCATATCGAATTTTTTAAAAACGGATTGAATGCCATTGTGAAATTGTGGCTGGAGAGCGGATGCAAGGAGACGCCGGAAGAAATGGAGGAAATCATAAAAAAAGAATATCAAGGGCGCCTGCAAAGGTAATGTTTGCAGGCGGCGAAAAAAGGACCGGCATAGCCAAAGCTATGCCAGTTCTTTTGGTCGACGAAACTTGCCTATTCTGATAAGGCTGGCGATACTTCCAGCCAGGGCAGGCCGGGCTGCATGGCATAGCAATGGTTGAGCGGGCCATTGCCGTGGCCCAAATCCATGCCATCCATCAGTGCGCCGGTAACATAATCCTTGCCGCGCCGGACAGCCTCGGGCAGGCTGGCGCCGGCGGCCAAATTGCAGGCAATGGCGCTGGAGAGTGTGCAGCCAGTGCCGTGGGTATTTTCGGTTGGGATGCGGGGCGAAGAGAACCAGTGGCATTCTCCGCCGGCAAAGAGCAGATCGTCTGCAGAGCCGCCCGAATGCCCGCCTTTGACCAAAATCGCGCTGGGGTAAATCTCGGAAATTTTGCGCGCCGCGGCGATCATATCCTCTGCGCTCTGGATGCGCAGGCCGGAGAGCGCTTCGGCCTCGGGAAGGTTGGGGGTGAGCAGCGTGGCCAAGGGCAAAAGCTCGCTACAAAGCGCCCCGGCAGCATCCTCTTCCAGCAGCTTGCTGCCGCTGGTGGAGACCATGACGGGGTCGACCACGACGCTTTTTGGCGCATACTCCCGCAGTTTTTGCGCGATGACCCGAATGAGCGGAACGCTGCCCACCATGCCAATTTTGACGGCATCCGGAAAAATATCCGTAAAAATGCAGTCCAGCTGGCTGGCCAGAAATTCCGGCGTGCTCTGCAAGATGCCCGAAACGCCCGTGGTGTTTTGGGCGGTTAGGGCGGGGATGGCGCTCATGCCATACATCTTGTGCGCAGCGATGGTTTTCAGATCTGCCTGAATGCCCGCGCCGCCGCTGCAGTCGCTGCCGGCAATCGTCAAAACTTTCTTCATTTTGTCCCTCCTATCATCTGGCGGCTGAGCTCCAGCAAACGGCGGGTTGCCGCCGCTTTCTCCTCCTGGGAAAACAGCGCCGAAATGACGGCCACGCCGTCCACGCCCGTGCCGCACAGCTGCAAAATATTCTGCTCGCTGATGCCGCCAATGGCCACGATGGGCAAATCCACCGCGTCGCAGATGGCGCGCAGCGTCTCATGCGGCAACAGCCCGGCGTCCTTCTTAGTCTGCGTGCCAAACACGGCGCCGCAGCCCAGGTAGTCCGCCCCGGCCTCGGCGGCAGCCAGCGCCTCCTGCACGCTATGCGCGCTGGCGCCGATGATCTTCTCTGGCCCGAGCATTTGCCTGGCTTTTTGAATGGCCATGTCGCCCAGCCCAATGTGCACGCCGTCCGCCCCGGCCTCCAGGGCCACAGAGACATTGTCGTTGATGATGAGCGGAACGCCGTAGCGATGGCAGATGGGAACGAGCCGCTGGGCCTGCTCCAAAAACTCCTGTTCGCTCAGATGCTTTTCCCGCAGCTGGAGCAGCGTCGCCCCGGCAGAGAGCACTTCCGCTACGGCCTCTTCCAGGCTCTGGCCGCCCAGATGCGTGCGATCCGTCACGGCATAGAGCAGCATGTGCTGTTTGGTTATTTTCATGGTAAAATTGCCTTTCTGTTTATGCGCCTTTGGCGCGGAGAGCCTAAAGTTCTTCCAGTTGCTCTGGGCGCATCTGGCTGGCGGCATCCAATAGGTAAATATGCAGGCTGCCTGTGCCCGTGCCTTGCGCCTTCATGCGCGCGGCCGCCAGTTCGGCGCATTTTTTCCAAAAGGCCGCGGCCGCCGCAGCGGCCTCCAGCGGATGCGCCGGGTTTGCCGCCAGAAATGCCCCGGCCAGCGCCGAGAGCATACACCCCGCCCCGGTGATTTTTGCCATGGCCGCATGGCCGCCGGAAATTTTGATGCGGCGATGCCCGTCGGTGAGAAAATCCTCTGCGCCGCTCTGCAGGATGACTGCGCCAAGTTTGCGCGCCGTCAACTCGGCAGGCCGCACATCCTCTGCCGCGCCGGAATCCACGCCCGAAAAAGCTGGGCTAGCTCCCGCCAGAACGGCAATTTCCGCGCTGTTGCCCCGGATGGCCGCAAAGGAGGCCGATTCCAGCAGACGGCCAATCTGCTCCCGGCGAAAGGCGCTGGCCCCAATGCCCACAGGATCCAGCAAAACGGGAATGCCTGCCCTGTTCGCCGCTTGAGCGGCCAGCAGCATGGCACGGAATTTGGCCGCAGAGGGGATGCCCGTGTTGAGCACCAGCGCATTGCAGTTTCCGGCGATTTGCGCAGTCTCTTCCTCGGCCTCCGCCATGATGGGGTGTGCGCCCACGGCCAGAAGCAGGTTGGCGCAGTCGTTCTGGCTGAGCGTGTTGGTGATGACATGCACCAGGGGCGCGCTTTTTTGCAGCGCCGCCAGCGCCTCAGCCGGGCTAGGCGCGCTCATTGGCAAAGCGCTCCAGCGCGTGGGTTTTCTGCAAGGCAAAGACCAGAACGGCCGCTAGAATCGTCCCGCCGGCCGTGCTGACGAAGAAGGGGAGCACATAGGTGAACAGCGCGGCCTGCTTTGCCATGACCAACGTCGCCAGCGGATACGCCAGTATTCCGCCCAGCAGGCTTGTCCCCAGCACTTCGCCCAGATACGTCAGCGGCAGGTTTTTGCGGTAGTGGTAGACCAGCCCGCAGACCAGCGCGCCGCACATGCTGCCCGGAAACGCCAGCAGACTGCCCGTGCCCAGCAGCACCCGCAGCAGGCTGGTGAGAAACGCCATGCCCACGCCATACCATGGCCCCAGCATGACGGCCGCCAGAACATTGACCATGTGCTGTACGGGGAAACACTTGGAAGCGCCGACGGGAATGCTAAAGGGCGAACACGCCACGCCCACGGCGATGAGCAGCCCGGCCAGCACAAGTTTGCGCAAATTCTGTCTTTTCATAAATCCTCCATCCGGGGTGCAAAAAGGCGTGCTCCGCTTGCAGCAGCCCTTTGCATGGGCAGGCAAAAGAAACACGCCAAAAATTCCTCTTTTCCCTACGTTGGCATTATCCAAATCAGGTTTCAGGGTCGAAGCGGCGCCTTCCTCTCAGCCTGCCTACGCAAGCTCCCCTTTTTCTTGTCGCTTTATTATACGGCCTTTTTTGCTTTTTTGCAAGCCCTATGCCGGCTGCCCAAGAAAGCTGCGCGTCCGCATGGGGAAGCGCAAAATGCCATCCTGGCTTTCTTCCAGGAAAATTTGATACAGCCCCTCCACCAGCGCGGGATACTGCGCATCCTGCTGCCCCGGCGCATAGGAAGAGCTGAGCATCCGGCCGAGAAAGGCATCCCAATCGTAGAAAAGGTCGTTTGAAAATTGGCGATACCCCATCTTCCCACCCAGGAAAAACGGCTCAATCGCATCCGGCTCAGTCGCGCTGCCCCCGCTGAAGCCAGTAAAACCTGGGCAGTAGCGGGAAAAGAGCTCGGCGCATTTCTGCGTCAGCGCGCACTGCGGCACGCGAATGTTCCAAACCAGCGCCACCAGCCCGCCCGGCCGCAAAATGCGCCGGCATTCGGCGCCGAATTTTTCCCGGTCAAACCAGTGAAAGGCTTGGGCGGCGGTAACCAGGCCAACGCTGCCCGGTGCGAGCGTCGTCTGCTCCGCGCTGCCCGCCACCCAGCGCAAGGCAGGGTCGTCGCCCAGCTGCGCTTGCCCTTGGCGGCGCATATCCTCTCCCGGCTCAACGGCAAAAACCGAAAATCCGCGGCGCAAAAGCTGGCGGGTAAAGATGCCGGTTCCGGCGCCAATATCCGCAATGGCGTCTTGCGGCCCCAGCCGGGCCTTTTGGAAGAGGTAGTCGAAATACTCTTCCGGATAGGAAGGGCGGAATTGTTTATAGAGCGATGCTTTGCCGTCGAAACGGCGGGTATTATCCTGCATATTGTTTCCTCCTCTTGTTAGGGCCTGGGCGGATATGCCTCAAAAAGCCGCTGGAGATATTGCCGCACGCCCTCCTCTTCCTGGGGCGGCGCAAAGCCCAGCCCTTCGGCCACAAAGCGAGAGGCCCCGGAAAAGAGCGTGCACATGGCAAAGAGCGCGTCCCAGCAGGCGGCTTCGCTGTCCTGCCGGCTGGCAGAGAGCAAAAGCGCACCAGCTTCTTCCTCTAAGTAATAGGGAAGGTTTTGATAGCATTTGCCCACGCTCAGGGAAAAATCCGTCTGAATGCCAACCTGCCAGGAGAGCATGCGCAAAAGCTCTTCCCGCAGGCATTGGTTCAGATGCCAGATGGCGTAGTGAATTTTTCGGCGGCAAAGCCCCTTGGCAACATAGGTGCTCACCCACCAAAACTCGTTGCAGCAGCCCGCGTATTGGTCTGCCGAGGGCCGCTTGATGTGATACATCGCGTCGCTGGGGGCAGGGAGCGCGGGGAAAAGGCCGTCTTTATCCAGCAGCACTTTGGTCAGCGTATCGGCCTTGCAGTAGCGCTGAATGTCTGAAGTGGGGATGAGCATCAAATCGATGCGGTTTTCATCTTCAAACAGCATCAGATAGGTATACCACCCGCCCAGCTCGGGCGGGAACAGCCGGCCGTCTTCGGGCGTCTGCATGATGATGCGCGGGCCAAAATAATCCACCCAGGCAGGGTCTGTCAAAAAGGAATCCATCTCCCGGACGAAATAGACGACGTCGTAATCCTGAAAGCGATCCGGAGTGATGTTCTCATCCAGCCGCGAGCCGTTCATGGCCACGGCGCGGATGCGTTCGTCCCTTTGGGCGAAAGTTAAAATCAAATCCATCATCTGTTTTTTCGTGCGCATAGCATCGCTCCTTACTGGCTTTTCTATTAGTATAGCATAGCTTGCCGGTTTGCGCAGGGAGTAGTATAATAAAAATACGGCACAAAACAAAATATCGCCTTTGGCCGATGCGGTTTTTGCGCCTGCAAAATGAAAAAAGAGGTTTTATCTATGGAATATACCATTCGCCAGGTTTCCGAGCTGACGGGCCTAAGCGCCTCAACGCTCCGCTTTTATGAAAAAGAGCAGCTCTTTCCGCCTGTCGAGAGAAACGAAGCGGGCGTGCGGGTTTATCGGGAGCAGGATCTAGAGAGAATTTCGCTGATCACCTGCCTAAAAAATACGGATATGCCCATTCGGGATATCAAGGAATTTATGGCGCTCTGCGCGGAGGGGGATGGCACGCTGCAAAACCGCCGTCAGATGCTGCGGGAGCATAAGCAGGCAGTGGAACAGCGCATTGCCGAGCTGCAAGGGTATCTCCAGCGGATCAACTATAAAGTGAATTACTACGAGCAGGCCTGCCAGGAGGGAACCGAGGCGCGGCTCAAAAAGGCGCGGCAGAAAAAGGCAATTTAGGCGCAAAAAAAGAGGCCAAAGCCTCTTTTTTGTTTTACCAATATAGCGTGGGGTTGGGCCGGTGCGGCAGGGGATGCGGATTGGCCTCGCAAAAATCCACAATGCCCTCTAAGACGATATCATAGAGATCGTTTTCCTGATAGGCGAAAGCCGGGCGGCCCTTGTGCAGGCTCGAAAATTCCTGTTCGCCAAGCTCGCCGCGGTTATACTGCGCCGCCAGCATGCCATAGCGCTGGATGGTTTTCAGCGCGCGGGAAATGCGGAAAAGCTTGAGACGGGAGCTGCACTGCGCATCTTTCAGCGTTTGCAGGATGAAATCGCAGAAATAGGCGTAATCCTCATCGAAGTTGATGTTGTCGTTTTGCTGCGCTTCCGTGCGCAATGCCTCTATCTCCCGCAAAAGCTCGCCCTGTAGCGTCGTGGCCTGGCCGCTTTCGGGCACATATGCCTCCCAAAGTTCATTGGCTTTTTCGATATAATCCATGGTGCTCTCTCCCTGAAAATCCGCCGCCAATTCGGCAACCTCTGGTTAGAATTTTAGCAAGCTTTGGGAGATTTGTCGATAAAAAAGAGAGATTGGCCTATTCCCTTTTTTTGGCAAGCCTGTTCGCCAGCAAAAACAGTCCATATCCGGCGAAAGAGCCAGCCAAAGCGAACAGCAGACTATCAATATCGAACACCCGATACCAGAGGATGAGCTGCATCAGCTCTCTGGCCAGGCATATGCACACAGAGATGCCGACTACCCGATACCATTTTTTCAGTTCCGGGAAGATCCAGGGCAAAAGCGCGCCCATGGGAACAAACAGCAAAATGTTGAAAAAAAGAATGTATTTGGGAACTTCGCTCCGTGAACAAAGGGAGCCATAGATGCTTTGGAAGGGAATGAAATTGTTTTCTCGCCCCATTGAGCAAGGGAGAAGGGACCAGATGACAAAAGCGGAAAAATAGAACAGGAGAAAAAACTGGCCAATTTTTACACTGATTCCTGTTCCGGCAAACCGTTTTGGCAAAAAGAGCAAAAGAGCCGCGTATAGAACTACTGCCACGAGAATGCTCATACATCCAAGCCGCAACACTTCTTTCAGGAATCCCATAATGTCATTTAAATACATAGGATAATACATAAAAGTGCCTCCTCATTCATTTTTCCTTCTAGGATAATAAACAATTCCACGCACTCTTGAAAAATACCTTTATTATTTTGATGAAAAACAATGTTTAAATATTGTAACGAGGATAGATGCAATAAGACAACGCATCAAGGAACACCTGCTAATTTTGGGGATATTAGCGGGCAGGGCGCTCTTTGGGCCATCACGCGAAGGCAGAAAAGAGAAATACAAAAGGAGCGACAGTATTTGTCGCTCCTTTTGTATTTTCGCTTGCTTACTGAATGCCCGGAATCGAGGGGATTCCGGCAAAGCCTTTTTGGAGGTCCTCCTCCGTGGGGATGTAGTCGCTCATCCGCTTCTCGTTGTATGCGGTATAGGCGGCCAAATCGAAATACCCCGTGCCCGTCAGGCCGAAGAGGATGGTCTTGGCCTCGCCGCTCTCCCGGCAGCGAATTGCCTCATCGATGGCGACGCGAATGGCATGCGAACTTTCGGGCGCGGGCAGGATGCCCTCCACCCGGGCAAACTGTGTCGCCGCCTCAAAGACTTGCGTCTGCTCCACAGCCCGGGCTTCATCCAGATACCCGTCGTGATAGAGCTGGGAGAGAATGGGGCTCATGCCGTGATAGCGCAGGCCGCCGGCGTGGTTGGCCGATGGAATGAACGAGGAGCCCAGCGTATACATTTTTGCCAGCGGGGTAACCTTGCCGGTATCGCAGAAATCGTAGGCAAATTTGCCCCGGGTCAGCGAGGGGCAGGAAGCCGGCTCCACCGCGATAAAGTGCGGGCTGCGCTTTCCAGCCAGGCGGTCTGCCATGAAGGAGGCCATCAGCCCGCCGAGGTTGGAGCCGCCGCCTGCACAGCCGATGAGAATATCCGGGTATTCCTCGATTTTTTCCATCGCCGCTTTGGCCTCCTGGCCGATGATCGTCTGGTGCAGCAGCACCTGGTTGAGCACGCTGCCCAGCACATACTTATAGCCCTCTGTTGAAACGGCAACCTCCACAGCTTCGGAAATGGCAGTGCCCAGGCTGCCTGTGGAGCCAGGAAATTTCTCGTTGATCTCCCGGCCGACGTTGGTCGTCATGGAAGGGGAGGGGATGATGCTGGCGCCATAAGTCTGGATGAGCGCCTTGCGATAGGGCTTTTGCTCTGCGCTGACTTTGACCATATACACTTTGCAGTCTAGGCCAAAATATCCGGTTGCCATGGCCAGCGCCGTGCCCCACTGCCCGGCGCCTGTCTCGGTGGTAACGCCCTTCAGCCCCTGCTTTTTGGCATAATATGCCTGGGCGATGGCGCTGTTGAGTTTATGGCTGCCCGAAGTGTTGCCGCCCTCGTATTTATAGTAAATTTTGGCCGGGGTTTGCAGCTCTTTTTCCAGCCGATAGGCCCGCATGAGCGGGGAGGGGCGGTACATCTTGTAAAATTCCCGCACTTCTTCCGGAATTTCAATGAAGCGGTCTTTTGTATTCAGTTCCTGTTTGGCCAGCTCTTCGCAGAACACCGGGGTTAAATCCGAAACAGTAACGGGCTTGCCCGTCGCCGGGTTTAAGATGGGGCAGCAGTCCGTCTGCATATCTGCCCGCACATTATACCAATATCTGGGAAGCTCCTGTTCGGAAAGCTGAATTTTGTAGGGTACTTTTGTCATTTTTGATTTCCTCCTTT
>JAHZHM010000079.1:1016-1266 GCA_019420265.1 Clostridiales bacterium | reverse complement strand
GTCGCAGCCTTTATTTTTGCACTCTTTGAGCGCTTGCTTATAAATCTTGGATGGATTCTGCTGCCCCATCTCAAATACCGGAACTTCCGCCTGCCCGCCCACAACTTTGAGCTGATCGATGGCCGCCGGCCGGTAAATATCGCATGCCACCAGCATAGGCTTTTTGCCCATCTTCTTAAAATGCAAGCCGAGCTTGCCGCACATGGTCGTCTTGCCCGCGCCTTGAAGGCCAGCCATCAAAATCACCGTC
>JAHZHM010000079.1:0-1006 GCA_019420265.1 Clostridiales bacterium | reverse complement strand
AGCTCATCGCGGACGATTTTAATCACCTGCTGCCCTGGCGTCAGGCTCTCCAGAACCTGGCTGCCCACAGCTTTTTCCGAAACAGCCTTGACGAATTTTTTGACAACCAGGAAGTTGACGTCCGCCTCCAAAAGCGCCAATTTCACTTCCCGCATGGCCGCCTTAATATCCGCCTCGGAAAGCTTGCCCCGGCGCGTCAGTTTATCAAAAACATTTTGAAGTTTTTCTGCCAGCCCTTCAAATGCCACTAATTATCCCCCCATACTGCTCGGATGTGTTCTATTTGCTCCATCAGCGGCTGCTCGCTTTGCCTGCCTTTTGCCAGGCGTTCTATTTCCTGCGCCGCCGCCATGCAAACCCGGTATTTCTCCAGCATCCCCAGCTTTTGCTCCATCTGATCTAGGTGCTTTTCCGCCCTTCGGATGCTGTCCAGCGCTGCCTGGCGGGAAATTTTCTGGTTTTCCGCAATTTCCGAGAGAGAAAGATCTTCGTTATAATATAGCTCCATCACTTCCCGCTGCTTGCCCGTCAGCGTCTGTCCATAGAAATCCAGCAACAGGGAAGGCGTTACTTCCTTTTTTAACTCCATCATCTTACTACACTTTTTTCTCTCTGTCAAGGCAAAAGCCTTGTCAGTTTCATATTTTCTTTTGACACCGGATCAGCCAATCAGCGCTTTTGCGAATTCCTTCGGGTCGAAAACCTGCAAATCGTCGATGCCCTCGCCCACGCCAATATACCGCACCGGGATGCCCAGCTCCTGCTTAATCGCGCAGACGACGCCGCCCTTGGCCGTCCCGTCCAGCTTTGTGAGAATCAGCCCATCCACATGCACAACGCTGGAAAACTCTTTGGCCTGCGTGATGGCGTTTTGCCCTGTCGTCGCGTCCAGCACCAAAAGCGTCTCCCGCCTAGCCTCCGGGTGCTGCTGCGAGATCACCCGGTCAATCTTGTTCAGCTCGTTCATCAGGTTCTTTTTATTGTGCAGCCGTCCTGCCGTATCGCA
>JAHZHM010000078.1 GCA_019420265.1 Clostridiales bacterium | reverse complement strand
GAGCACATCCATCTCGCCAAAGGTCTGAATGGCGGAAAGCGTCTTGACGATGGTCTCGTGCTTTGCCATGTTGACGGCCCCTTTGGCCAGGGTAGATGTCATGATGACGGGCAGCATCTCGGGCGTCAGCCCCACCGCGATGCTGACGGCAAAGAGCAGTGCGTTGCCCCAGTCGTTTTTGAAAAAGCCGTTGATGAGGAAAATCACGGGCACCATGATGAACATAAAGCGCAGGAGCAGCCGGCTCACCGAATCCACGCCCTGTTCAAAGCTGTTTTTGGCGCGGTCGCCCGAAAGCGCCTTGGCCATGGAGCCAAAATACGTCTCGCCTCCCGTGGCCACGACCACCGCCGTGGCGCTGCCGCTGACCATGTTGCTGCCCATGAAGCCGAGGTTTGCGATGTCCGTCAGCGCTTCCGCACCCTCTTTGGGTTTGCTGAATTTTTCCACCGGGCTGGATTCCCCCGTCAGCGCCGACTGCGCGACGAAGGCATCTTTAGCCGTCAGGAAAAGCACATCGCCGGGCAGCATATCCCCGGCCGAGAGGCGCACGATATCCCCCGGGACGATTTGCGCCATATCGAGCTCGGTATAGACGCCGTTGCGCAGCACGTCTGCCTTGTTGGAGATCATGGCCGAGAGCTTGGCAGCCGCGGCCGAGCTGCGCTCGCTCTGGATAAACGAGATGATGCTGGAGACCAGCACCAGCCCGATGATGACGAAAACCGTCGCCCAGTCCGGCCGGGCGGAGAGCATAACATCGGTTACAAACGTAATCGCGGCAACGAGAAATAGAACGATATTGAAGGGGTTGATAAACGCCTCTGCCAACCGGGAGAGAAAGCTGCTCTGCTCGCCGGATGCGATGACGTTCTCGCCAAATTCTTCCAATCGTTCCTCGGCCTGCTCGTCCGTCAGGCCGGAATGCAGGGTAACGAGAGAGGAGAGCGCGTCGTCTGTGGGAAGATAGGCCAAATGCCGGAGCCTATCTTCGCTCTCGTTTCTCTTTTGCTGCATGGATGCTCTATCTACTTTTTTCTGAAATAAACTCATGCGTTTCAATCCTTTCATACTAGTTTTTGCAAAGGGCAACTAAATATGAACAGGACAGAAGAACATGCTAGCTAAAAATGCCGAGGGAGAACAATGGCAAGGGCACATCGTCGTCGCTTTGCAGCAAGGTAAGCAGGCAGTTTCCACTGTGGCTGTTCCGCATACTGTGGCTTATCATGTTCTCACCTCCATTCAAAATGCAAAATAAAAACCTTTGCGCGATGGCAAAGGCATAGCAGGGCCAGAACCATCGTCCAAGTTTTAGCTCATAGGGGCAATGAAACTGCATTAAAGCATGCCTTGCATCGACATGCTCTGCTCACCAGCTATTGATGTCTCCATCAGGTTGCGGCAGCAGCCCGTATCCGCTATGTAGCCTCACCTACCGATTTCGGTACACTTTTAGCATAGCTCATTTTAGCGGCGCTGTCAATCGCCCCTCAAATTTTTTCTGGCAGCATCCGGCAAAATTTTGCGCGCTCTGGGCAAAGCGGGCAGGGCGTGGTATGATAAGAAAAAAGGAGGGGTTATCATGGAATTTTTAGAACTCGCAA
>JAHZHM010000077.1 GCA_019420265.1 Clostridiales bacterium | reverse complement strand
AAGAGGTGCGCGCTTTCCACTTCGGATAAAATCGACCGCATCGTCACCAACCGCTGGCTGGGCCTGCCCATCTTTGCGCTGGTCATGTTCCTGGTCTACTACATCTCCATGGTGGGTATCGGCGCATCGCTGACAGATTGGGTCAACGATAATCTGTTCGGCGACGGCTTCCATCTATTCGGCAATGGCGCCGCGGAATACAGCGAGGCTGCGGAGGAATATGGCAGCGCTTCGCTCATCGTAGATGGCTATGAAGCGTATACCCGGGAAAATGGCGCTGCCCCCTCTGGCGACTTCCTCTACGAAGTGGAAGATGAGGAGACGTTGGAAATTTCGGAGGAGACCGCAACCCTGGAAGACTATCAGCAGGCGGTTCAGGTGCTGGAGAAATACGGCGAAGAAGAGCCGGATCCGGCCGATTACGGCATATTTGTCCCCAGCATTCCGGATCTCGTCAGCACGGGCCTGGAAAACGCAGGTGCGGCCGACTGGCTGAGCGGCCTGATCGTGGATGGCATCGTCGCCGGCGTGGGCGCTGTTCTGGGCTTTGTTCCGCAGATGCTCGTGCTGTTCCTGTTCCTGGCATTTTTGGAATCCTGCGGTTATATGGCGCGTATCGCCTTCGTCTTAGACCGCGTATTCCGCAAATTTGGGCTTTCGGGCAAATCTTTCATCCCCATGCTGGTGGGCACGGGCTGCGGCATTCCGGGCATCATGGCATCGCGTACCATTGAAAATGAGCGCGATCGCCGCATGACGATTATGACAACAACCTTTATTCCCTGCGGCGCAAAAGTTCCCTTTATCGGCATGATCGCCGGCGCCATCTTCGGCGGCTCGCCCTGGATCGCAACTTCCGCCTACTTCATCGGCATCGCGGCCATCATCATCTCGGGCATTATGCTCAAGAAAACCAAGATGTTTGCGGGAGATCCGGCTCCGTTCGTCATGGAGCTTCCGGCCTACCATTGGCCGACGCTGGGCGGCGTGCTTCGCCCCACCTGGGAGCGCGGCTGGTCCTTCATCAAAAAAGCCGGCACCATCATCCTGCTTTCCACCATTCTCGTCTGGTTTACGACGTATTTCGGCTTCACAGCAGATGGATTCCGCATGCTAGGCGAAGAGGAGATGGATCAATCTCTGCTGGCGGCTGTTGGCAACGCCATCGCCTGGATCTTCGCGCCTCTGGGCTGGGGCAACTGGCAGGCGGCTGTCGCTTCCATCACCGGCCTTGTCGCCAAGGAGAATATCGTGGGCACCATGGGCATTCTCTATCCCGGAAAGTGGCCTGAAATTGCCGCGGCCTTCACGCAGATCTCCGGTTTCTCCTTCCTGGTGTTCAACCTGCTCTGCGCACCTTGCTTTGCAGCGATTGGCGCCATCAAGCGGGAGATGAACAACCCCCGGTGGACCTGGTTTGCAGTGGCTTATCAGTGCGGCTTCGCCTATGCTATTGCTCTGATGGTCAACCAATTTGGCAATGCCTTTGCGGGCAACGCGAATATTCTTGGCCTAATTTTCGCCATCATTGTGCTGGGCGGCCTGCTCTATCTGCTGCTTCGGCCTTATCGGGAAGCCGGGAGACGTTCCAATCGAGTAACCCAGAATATTTCATTGTAAGGGAGTGATTTTCATGCTGCTATGGCTTCGGGCAAATCTTGGCACCATCTGTATCTGCGCTGTTCTGGCCGGCATATTGGCCTTAATCATCCGGCATTTGCTGCGGCAAAAGAGGCAGCATAAGTGCTCCTGTGGCTGCTCTGCCTGCCCCAACAGCGCCATCTGCCATGGCGCGCCCAAGGCGCAAAAAACGCCGCCCAGGCCATGACGCTCCCAGGAGCGCGGTTGCGCTATCTCTTCTCGCTCGCTCGGCTCTGCCAGGAAAACGGCGGAGCCCGGGCAGTAGAGATCGCCGCAATGCTGGGCGTAACGCGCCCCAGCGTGCACCGCATGATGGAGTCGCTCAAGAAACAGGGGCTCATCGTGCAGGAAGGCGCTCTGCTCTGCCTGACGGCACAGGGGCAAGGCATTTTGCAGCAATACAAGGCGGAATATGAAACATTTTTGTTCTTCTTTCACCGCCGTTTGGGCTTCTCTCTTCTAGAATCTGAGGACAGCGCTATCGCGCTGCTGGGCGCGCTTTGCCCGGATTGCCGCCGCGCTTTGGCAGATTTTCTGGAAAAATTGACGGAAGAAACAGGCTCGAGCGAGCCTGCCTCTTAGGAGCAAATTTGTGCCATGATTTGCTCCTCCATAAAAAAACCGCAGGTGCAAACGCATCTGCGGTTTTCTTTTTCTGTAAAAATCTATTTCCAGTTCTCTGCTCTGACTGCGAAATAGGCTCTGGGATGATCGCAAACCGGGCAAACTTCCGGCGCTTTCTCGCCGATATAGAGATGGCCGCAGTTCGCGCACTGCCAGACGACAACGCCGTCTTTCTCAAAGACCTTCTTATCCTGGCAGTTTTTGAGCAGCGTGTTGTAGCGCTCCTCGTGCTCCTTCTCGATTTTGCCTACTGCCTCAAACAGATAGGCGATCTTGTCGAAGCCTTCCTCTTTTGCCGTCTTGGCAAAATCCGCATACATCTCGGTCCACTCGAAGTTCTCGCCGGCAGCCGCAGCTTTGAGGTTCTCCTCCGTGCTCCCGATGCCGCCCAGCAGCTTGAACCAGATTTTCGCATGCTCTTTCTCGTTGTTCGCCGTCTCTTCAAAAATCGCGGCAATCTGGTTATAGCCTTCCTTTTTCGCCTTGGATGCGAAATAGGTGTATTTGTTTCTCGCCTGGGATTCGCCTGCAAATGCTGCCATCAAATTCGCTTCGGTTTTGCTTCCTTTCAGTTCTTTCATTTTCTACTCTCCTTTTTGCTTTTCAAGGCACTGTTTACAGATGCCATAAATGACAATTTCTTCTTCCGCCGTCTCAAAGCCCGTGGCCCGGCGGATTTCCTCCGCAATGTCGCCCATGGTTTCGGGAGCCAAATCGATCATCTCCCGGCACTTTCGGCAGACCAGATGACTATGCCGATGCAGCTGCCCGTCAAAGCGATCTGCGCCGGTGGCCACATGGATTTTTCGAAGCACACCGTGTTCGGCAAGGCCATTTAAGTTGCGATACACCGTCGCCAGGCTGATATTCGGATTTTCCTTGCGCACCCACTCATATACGGTATCCGCCGTCGGGTGCTGCCGCGTTTTCTCCACAGCCGAGCGAATGGTTTCGCGCTGTTTGGAATATTTCATCTATTTCTCCATTCAAAAACGATAATTATTATCATTTCTATTTTTATTATAACAGAAAAAAGAGGCTTGTCAACCCCCAGTTATTTTATTTTAGCAAAAATAAAAAAGCGGTCTTCCCTGCGAATGGCTTCGCTTTTTGGGAAATGCCGCTTATGCTCTCTCTTCACGGATTTCGGCGGAAAATTGGGTTCTGCCACCAAAAGATCTGAAGTGCCCTCACCGCTAAGGGCGGTGAAAGGCATCTTTTCGCGATTATAAAAATGTATGCAAATACTGCTGCATAATCTCCTCCGGCACCATGCTGCCGCCTGTGGCCCAGGCGATATGCACGGCATGCTTCGCCTGCTCTGCAAAGGGCGTTTGCGCGATGCGGCGCGGCCCTGCAAAACTCGCGCAGGCAGAGGGCTCCAGCAAAATATCCTCCATCTGGCCGAGCAGGCGCAAATCGTCGTAGAGCTGCGCATCCCGCACAGTAAAGATTCCCGAAACCAACTGCCGCACAGCCCGGCAGACCAGCCCAGACGGCCGGCCAACCGCCAGCCCATCCGCATGTGTTTTGCCCGAAAGGCCATAATCGCGGATATCCGCCTGCTCCATCCTGCCCGTCGCCAGCCCCAGCAGCAGGCAGGGCGTGGCCGTTGGCTCGATAAAGAAGCAGCGAACCGCATCGCCAAAAATCTGCTTGAGTCCATAGCAGATGCCGCCCGGCGCACCGCCCACTCCACAGGGAAGATAGACAAACAGCGGGCGCTCCTGGGAGATTTGGATCTCCTGCGCCTCCAGCTGCGCTTTCAGCCTCTGGGCCGCCACGGCATAGCCCAGAAAGAGATCCAGCGAGTGCTCGTCGTCTACGAAATAGCTGTGTGGATCTGCATCTGAATTTTTTCTCCCCTGCGCCACAGCCAAGCCGTAATCTCCTGCATATTCCAAAACCTGCACGCCATGCTGGCGCAGCAACTGTTTTTTCCATTCCTTCGCGTCTGCCGACATATGCACAATCGTATGGAACCCCAGCGCCGCGCTCATGATGCCAATGCTCATGCCAAGGTTGCCCGTCGATCCCACCTGCACACAAAACTGGCCGAAGAAAGACCGAAATTCCGGCTCGGCCAGGATAGCATAATCATCCTCCAGCCGCAGTTTGCCCGCCTGCACCGCCAAATCCTCCGCATGGCGCAGCACTTCATAGATGCCGCCCCGGGCTTTGACCGAGCCCGAGATGGGCAGATGACTATCCATTTTGAGCATCAATTTGCCCGGGCAGCCAATGCCCTGCCCCATTTTCGGGATCTCCCGCAGAGCGGATTCGATGATTCCGTTTTGCGCCGCGGTCTCAGGAAACGCTTTGGCAAGAAAGGGCGCAAATCGCTCCAGCCGCCGCGCCGCATCCTCTATCAGCGCAGGATCTACCGTCTGCTCCGCCTGCGAAAAGGGCTGTTCCTCGGGATTCTCCCAAAAAAGTTCTTCCTGATTTTTGATCTTTTGCAGCAAAACGTCTTCCATCTCACTTCTCCTTTCACTAAGCCGCGGCGCGGCATAAGGCAAGCTCAAACCTCGTCCCGCTTGCGCTTCCTTTCTTCCTGCATAGCCTGCTCTGCGGCGCTTACCGCCTCCAAACCCTTCTTGGCAAAGCAAGCCCCGCGCGCTTTGGGCGCCAATACCCAGCTTCAACCGATGCACCAATCTTTTGAGCAGAGCAAGTGCCCACTTTCCCTTTGGATGCCGTGCCCAAGTGCCCCTGCGATTCTGGAACTTTATAGAATTTTTCCTTGCGAATCGCTCGGATTGCCGCACCCGGGCAATCTGAATGTTTATTTTCTGGTGAAAAACGCAGCAATATCCCGCTTAGCCTATCCGAGCTTGGGTTGAAATCTTCCATTTCTACAATATATATGGCACCAATCGGTATGCATCGTGCGCCGATAACGGCCGCGAACGCTCAGACTTCGGAGGGACCTTAGCCTTTCCGCCTAGGCCGTGCGTTCATTATACCATGTCGCTAGCGCGCGTTGTGCGCTGGCGGTAGCCGTCAATGACGCCCAGGCCTCGGAAGGGCCCTCGCCCTTCCGCCTAGGTCGTGCGTTCATTATACCATGTCGCTAGCGCGCGTTGTGCGCTGGCGGTAGCCGTCAATGACGCTCAGGCCTCGGAAGGGCCCTCGCCCTTCCGCCTAGGCCGTGCGTTCATTATACCACACCCGCATGGCAATGCCCAGGCAAAGCGGCCTCTGCATATTGGCACGCTAAAATATATTAAAATATATTTACATTTTATTAACATAGTGATATGATGATCTAAGTATATATAGAAAGGTTGAAATACCATCTATGAAACACAATAAACTTCTCACCATCACTCTCGCAGGGCTCTTATGCGCCATCGGCATCATCATCCCGATGTTTTCTCCCATTAAAATTGTGCTGGAGCCGGCCTCGTTCACGCTGGCCAGCCATGTGGCAATTTTCGTCGCAATGTTCATCTCGCCCACAGTTGCCATTTCGGTTACGCTCGGCACAACGCTTGGTTTCCTTCTGGGCGGGTTCCCCATCGTGGTTGTCATGCGGGCGTTTTCCCAGATTATTTTCGCAACCATCGGCGCTTTCATGCTCAAAAAGAACAGGGAGTGGCTGGGCTCCGGCAAAAAGATGTTTTCCTTTGGCCTGCTGACTTCCCTCATCCATGCGCTGGGCGAAGTGGCCGTCGTCATCCCCTTCTATTTCACGGGCACAGGGCTTTCCGCCGGCTACTACGATAAGGGCTTTTTCATCTCCGTCATTTTGCTGGTCGGCCTGGGCACTATGGTGCACAGCATGGTGGATTACAGCATTTCTCTGGCCATCTGGAAGCCGCTGCGCAAAGTAGTTGCATAAAAAA
>JAHZHM010000076.1:9230-16246 GCA_019420265.1 Clostridiales bacterium | reverse complement strand
ACCCCCGAAATGCTGTTGGGGAAGGCCGAGCTGCGCACCCGGTTGAGCACTACCGCCGCCACCGCCACTTTGCCCTGATAAGGCTCGCCCCGGGCCTCTGCATAGACCAGCTTGGCCAACAGATAGGCATCTGTCCCCTCCTCTTTGCCCGAAGAGAGCTGAATGCCCAGCTTTTCCGCCGTTCTGCTGCCCACAATGCCATCCACGGCCAGGCCGTTTTTGCTCTGAAAATAGCGGACGGCGCGGTAGGTCTGATCCCCATAGATGCCATCCACATTGCCGCTGTAGTAGCCCCAGGCTTTCAGCCGTCGCTGAATTTCCTGCACATCGCTTTTGGGCAGCTTGGTATATGTGGCCCCCAGCGCCAAAAGCCAGAGGGCCGCCGCCAGCAGGGCAATCACCGCCACGGCGGCGCGTTTTTTAAGAAACTGTTTTCGCATGGTTTGCCTCCTTGTTGCTGCCTCCAAATAGAGATTGCAGCCATTCCCAAGCCAGAGAGGTGTATTCCACTTCCTCCTGCTCCAAGATTTCCTCATTGACGATGCACAACGGCGGGAACATGACGCACCACCAATTTTGCCCCTCCCCCTGGCCTAGCACCAGGCGCAGGGCGTCGTACTGCCCGGCGGGGTAGGTTACATCGCCATACGTCTTATCCGGAAATTCAAACCGCCCCAGATAGGCCCGCGCAGTATAGCCAAAGCCATTTTCCGCCAGCACCTGGTTGGCGCAGGCTTCCAGCTCGGATAGATGCTCGCGCATATAGTGCTCCGCCTGCTGCTTATCCCGACAGGCAGTGGCCTGATCGGCAGTATATTCCAAAATGGCATCCCGCACCAGCAGCTTCACTTCCTGATCCGCCGCGCCATCGCTGTTGGCGATGATATGCAGCCGGAAGGGCTCCTGCGCCCGGGCAGAGATGCAGCTTAAAACCAAAATTGCCGCCAAAAGAAGATACATTCGCTTTCTCATAAAAAAACACCTGTCATTTCGCTTTTGTTAAAGCTAGTATGGACAGGTGTTTTTTCTTTTAAACTTGTTTTTTCCAAATTTGGAAATTTTTTGGCTAGATGCGGATGGCGTTGAACACTTTATTTCGGAAGACGGGGTGATAGGATTGCTTTGCCTTGCGCAGCCCCTCTACGCCCATATCCTCTTCCCGGTTGACCAGCCTAGTGCCCGCCCATTCGCGCTCCAAAAACTTCTGATTGATGACGGCATACAGCCCCGGATAATCGATATCCGCCTTCTCGATGATGATATGCGCCGTATCCGGCGGCAAAAATTCGCCAATCGTCATGGCGCGGATTTTTCCATCGATTTTGATGGCCGCCCCTTTGAGGCCCAGGGCATCGAAGTTGTGCAGCAGCTCCAAAATGGCCTCGTGCTCATCGAAATAAAAGAGCATCTTCTCGTGGTGCCGCGCAAACCACTCTTCCAGCGCCGGCAGGCATTCCAGCACGTTCTCTCCCGTCAGCGGCATATATTCATAGGAATAGTTTGCCTCAAAGCGGTTGACAAAGTTGCGCTTGGAGTGGTATTTCTTGCCGGAGAGCGAGATGAGTTTTTCGGTCTCGTAGACATAATCCTCGTCGTCCACCGATTCCTCTTTGCGGAACATCCCCGGGCAATCCGAGAGGAGTTTGTCCACCATCGGCTCGGAAAGCTCGTAGTAGTGCACCTTTCCGCCAAATTTCTCCTCCGCCGCACGCACCAGCGGGGCAGCGCTCTGGCCTTCTTTGACGAAAAAGCCCAGGCCATAGGGCGGAACCTCCAGCTTTGGCATGACGGAATAGATGCTCATGGCGCCTTCTTTTTCGCCATAGCGCAGAGCCATGCACCCGCGGGACATGAAAATATTGGGGAAACGCAAAAATGAAAGCTTTTCAAATTTTGCAAAGCTTTCATACCGTTCTTTGAGACCAAGCGTAATCTCTTCTAATTGTAACATATAAAATATCTATCCTCGTTTTTATGTTTGCTGTGCTTATGCCACAGCGGCATATCGCAGGTTTCTCGTGCCATCTCATGGGCGCGCGGCAACGGCAAGCCTTGTAGGTGCCATTCTTTTCCGTTTTTGCCGTGTGTTCATGATACCATGTCGTCAGCGCGCAGCGTGCGCTGCCGGTAGCCGCGAACACCCAGGCCTCGGAAGAACCGTGCTCTTCCGTTTTGGCCGTGTGTTTATTATACCATAATTGTCAAGCCCCGAAAAGCGATGCCATCCTAAAAATTTTTTTGCAAAAAAGAAGGAACCGGGAGGCGCGCTGCGAATATTATAAGTAAGAGAAGCAAAACTCCATAGTGCAAAAGCATTTTCGCCGTCGGGAGCAGTGTGTTTCCAAAATGAGCGCGGGTGGTTTTGCGATACACAGCAGCCGCAGGAACCTTGCGGCGGGAGCAGAAATTCTCAAATACGGCATGGGCAGAAGGGAGCGATTCCAATGAACAGTGAAGAACCAAAGGGCAGCCAGGGGATAGGCTGCGGCGCATCTCGCCGGGCAGTTGGCATCGCGCAGAACCCCAGCATCTAGGCGAAAAAAGCTGGGCATCTCACTTTATTCTTCCGGCAAAACTTTATTTTATCCCTCGCGATAAAATACAAAGCGTGCCCCAGAAGCGACGCAGGAAGCAGGCCGTATAAATCCTTTTTATTCCTGCTTCAGGTTTTTCGGAGAAAAAAAGATATCGCTGGCTTGCGAATTTTGCGGCAGCCGGGCAGTTTTCTTTGAAAGGCATGGCCCGCCAGCTGCAAAAATCACCGGAAAAGCCGGGCGATGAAAACCCGCGGCAAAAAAGCGCCATAAGGATGGATCTTCTAAGAAGAGAGTGCGCAAAGCCCGCATACGCCGTGTGCATATCCCCCAACAAACACAAACGCAAGGCCCGCCAATCGGCGGGCCTTTTTTATTTTGGCGGCGCTTTGGCCGCATTTTTTTTATTTTCCCTTTGCCCTTGTATTCCCCTGCCTTCGCGCCTTTCTGCAGGCCGGACAGCGCACAGGCTTCTGCTCAAACCCCTTTTCCCGAAAGAAAAGCTGTTCTCCTTTTGTAAATACAAACTCATTGCCGCAATCCCGGCAGACCAGCATCTCATCCTGCATTTGCTCTTTTTGCATTTTCCGCCCTCCTATTCTTTCTGATAGCCAAGAATCGGCATGTTTGCGCTCTGCACGAACCCGACATTTCTGCCGCACGAGATGCAGATGCCATGCGCAGTAAACTCGATGTGAAAATCGCTGATATAGCACTGCTCGGTATAGGCGATGCGCAGATGGTATTTCCCATCCTGCCACGCTCCCGAACAGGCCGCCGCAGAAAAGACCAGCTGATTATGCGCATCCATCCATTCGTTTTCTATCAGCGGCATTTTTCCCCGCTCAAAGGCGCCAAAGCCGATGGGCAGTCGGCTGCTCCGCCGCCCCATCTGGATTTCCACCTCATCCCGCTGCCCAAACCAAAAGCGAATGGCTGTCAGCCCCAGATAGTTGGGCGCCAGGGCATATTCCCTGCCGGAATAGCGCGCGGCCAGCGGCTCCTGCCAGGAGGGCATCCCCTCTGCCGGAGCAATGCGCGCCGTTCCGGCCAGCTGCGTCAGCTCCTGCTCTGCCGCGGCCCCGCCTTGCTGGCCGACTGCCTTTGGAAACTTCTTTCTCAATATTTGCAGCGCGCGCAGATACTGCATACTTCCGCCCAGCAGCACCGCCACCGCCTGCTGCTCCGGGAACACGACGTATGCCTGCCCAAAGGCGCCCACGCCGCTGTAAATCCCCTGCTCGCCTTCCACCCAAACCTGATAGCCAAATTGCTCGGGCTGTTTTCGCCCGGGCGTATGGATGAGAATTTGGCATTGGCTCATCTGCCGGATATACTGCGCATCCAAAAGCTGCCTGCCCTGCCAGCGCCCCTCCTGCAGCATGAACTGCGCAAACTTGGCCAGGCTTTCCGCGCTGAGTGAGAGCCCCCAGCCGCCAACGCAAACCCCTGCCGGGCACTTCTGCCATGCGGCATCCTCTATTTCCAGCGGCTCAAACAGGCGCGGCCGTAAAAACTCCAAGAGGTTCTGGCCGCTGAGTCGCTGCAAAATGGCCGAGAGCATATATGTGCAGGCGGAACAGTATAAAAACCGCTCCCCCGGCGCATGTTCCACATACTTATGCAGAAAATCGCCGACCCAATCCACTTCCGGCTGGTAGGCAAAGTTCTCGTAGGAATAGGGAAAATCGTTGATGACATCATCCAGATGCGGGTATTTGAAGTCGTGCGGCGCGGCGGAGAAGCCCGGCGCCATCATCAGCAGATGCCGAACCGTCATGGCCGCCATATTCGGGCAGGGCGGCGAGGGCAGCTTATCCGGAAAGAAAGAAGCGACGCTGTCATCCAGGCCGAGCATCCCTTCCTGAAAGGCAAAGAGCACCGCGATGGCCGTAAAGCTTTTGGAGACAGAAAACAGGCTATGCCGCTCGCCCTTCTCATAGGGCGCGAAATAGCTCTCGTAAATCACCTTTCCCTGGCGCAGAAACATCAGCGCATGCAGCCCATACTGCGGCTTTTGCAGCTCCCTGCAGAGCTCCAGCAGCCGCCCCGCATCTACGCCGGCCTGCCCGGGCGCACACCGCTCAAAATACTCTCTCATGCCCAAAACCTCCTGACTTCTTCCAGTATAGCATAAGCAAAATGCCGCGTCATAAAAAATTCAAAATTTGCGTTTTTCTTGTCTATATTCGGCCGAATCGCCCGCCGCCCTACGGCCGCTTTTGCCGCGATGTATACAAAATGTTAAATTTATCGTATAATACGTATCAAAGTATTCTTAGTTAGGAAAGCAGGACTATGAAACAATTTTTGAGAAAAATCAGGCTTTTCTGGAAACAAATGCTCCTGAACCTGAAACGGAGACGGCGCATTTCCAACTATCGGCGGACAAGCCCCCGGCGCAAGGCCGCCAGCGCCATCAAGAGAGCCTCTCTTTCGGCGCCAAAGCCGCAGATAGCGCAGGAGAGGGCGCCGATGGCCGCCCCCAGTGCGCCCAAGGCAAAGCCGGCTTCTGCCAAGGAGTTTTTCGCACAGGCTTGGGCCAGCATTTGCGGTTTCTTTGCGGGCATTCCCGCCTTCTTTGGCAAGCTGCCCGCGTTTTTTGGCAAGGCACCGGCCTTCTTCCGCAAAATCCCGCAGCTGTTTGCCGCTCTTCCGGGCAAATTTGCGGCATTTTTCCGGGCGACTCCCTCTCTCTTCCGCAAGATGAGCCGCAAGGCCATCGTTTCTCTGGCGACGGCGCTGGTGCTCGTCATTGCGACGCCCATTGCGGTTTCTGCGGCAGTCAAAAATTCCGAGCAGAAATCCGAAGAGCAGGCGCAGGCCGCGCTCTCTACTGCCGTGCTCACCGCGCCCCAGCCGGAAGAGCCGCCCCGCCACGCAGAGCCGGGCATGACAAACCCGGTGGTCTCTAAAATTCAGAGCAGGCTCATCGAGCTGAGCTACATGGGCGAGGATGAACCTACACTGACTTACACCGAGCAGATTGGCACGGCCGTCGGCCTATTCCAGCGCAGCAGCGGCCTGGAGCAGACGGGCATCGTCGACGAGGCGACTTACACCGCGCTGTTTGCCGAGGATGCGCCCAAATATGCCGTCTCCGAAGGCATGGATGGCGACGACGTGACCGAACTGCAGCACCGGCTTTGGGACCTTGGCTATATGAGCAAGGCCACCGGCCACTATGGCAGCGAGACGACGGCGGCTGTTCAGAAATTCCAGGAGCGCAACGGCCTGGCTGTGGACGGCGCCATTGGAGAACTGACGCGCGAGCAGCTGTATTCCGAAGAGGCCAAGGCGAATGTTCTCTCCAAAGGCGAAGTCAGCGAAGATATCCGCACTTATCAGAATCGCCTGAAAACTTTGGGCTATCTGACGACAGATCCGGACGGCAAATACGGCGACGATACGGTTGCCGCGGTCAAGCGCTTCCAGATGGTCAATGGCCTGATTTCGGACGGCTATATCGGCCAGGAAACCCGGCTGATGCTGCTCTCGGATAATGCAGAATACAACTCCATTTCCATCGGCGCCAGCGGCGATGACGTGACGCGCATTCAGGAGCGGCTGAAAGAGCTGAACTATATGTCGAAAGTCACGGGGTATTTTGGCGAGGATACCAACAGTGCCCTTAAATCCTTCCAGAAGCAAAACGGCCTGACTGCAGATGGAAAATTCGGCACGCAGACCAACGCCAAGCTGTTCTCAGACAGCGCGAAAAAGGCTCCCGCCAACTCCAAGCCCAGCAAGGGCGGAAGCAGCGGCAGCAGCAAGCCCAGCGATCCCGGCTCTTCCAACAGTGCAGGCGTCGAGGCATTTATCGCGGCGGCACGCTCCAGGCTGGGTTGTCGCTATGTGCTGGGCGCGAAAGGGCCAAATCAGTTCGACTGCTCTGGCCTGGTTTACTGGGCGCTGAACGAGGCGGGCGTCCGCCAGGGATATATGACTTCCTACGCATGGCGCAGCACTTCCCGCTATCAGCGGCTCACCAGCATGAGCAGCATCCGCCGGGGTGATGTCATCGTCTTTAAGATGGGCGGAACCCGCGGGCATGTGGGCATCGCGGTTTCGGGCGACACCATGATCGATGCGTCGACCAGCAACGGCAAAGTTGTGCAGCGTTCCTTCCGCACCTCTTACTGGAACAAGTATTTCTACTGCGCATACCGCATTTTCTAGCGCACACAAAAAATCAAAGCCCGCTTTGAAATTCAAAGCGGGCTTTTTCTGCCCTTGCTTTTCCCGGGAAATCCACGCACCCGGGCAGGAAAAGGCAGTGCCCGGCGCGAATATTAACAAAATCACAAACAGCAGGAGAAAACCATGGCCGAAGAGCAGAAAACCATAACCGAAGAGCAAAAGCAGCAGAGCCTCGCGAAATTTGAAGAGTATATTGGCCGGGCCGCCAGCTACTATAACCAGCGCGCCGCGGCGCTTTTTGAGGAATACCATTTAAAGGAGCTGGGGGTGCAGTCCATCGGC
>JAHZHM010000076.1:4075-9220 GCA_019420265.1 Clostridiales bacterium | reverse complement strand
AAAAAAGAAGGCCAGGTGGTGCTGAGTTTTTCCGCACAGCCGCTCTTTTTTTGGGACGAGGCGGAGGGCAGCATTCTCTGGAGCTGGGCGGATGGCAGAGTGGGCGGCGCGCTCAGCGAGCAGATGCTGCGCCTCAAGGAGCTTTATGCCTACACCGATTGGGATATCTTCCTCTCGGATACCGCCGCAACCTCCTCCGAAACTGTCATGGGGCTGGTCGCGCTGTGCATGTATTATCTTGGGGCGCTGGCCATGTTTCCGCTGGAAGTGGACGGCGGAACGATGTTCCTGGCGCTGACCAAAAAGCTTTCCTGATTTGCAGAAAGAGAAAGAGGATATGCAAAAGCATATCCTCTTTTTGATTGCCAGCGCCTAATGCCAAAGCGCAAAATTCCCTATCCTCTCCTTCTTCCAAATACAAACGGCCTCGCGGAAAGTCTCCCCTCTACAAGGCCGCTCTTGCTCTATTCTCTTTAGGGTGGCTATCTCATGCTAAATGAGCGGTGCCGCCGGGAAGCCAATCTGCACTTTGAACAAATCGCCGTCTATCTCGATATCGAACGTGCCGCCTTGCAGCTCGGTCAGACTGCGGGCGATGGAAAGCCCCAGGCCGCTGCCCTCTGTGCTGCGGGCAGAATCGCCCCGCACAAACCGCTCCATCAGCTCACTCGGCGAGATATTCAGCCGATCCCGGGAGATATTTTTCAGCGAGATGGCAACGTTCTGCCCGGCAAACGCCAGATCCAGGTAGACCCGCGTGCCCTTTTGGGCATATTTGCAGATGTTGCCGAGAAGGTTATCCAGCACCCGGAAGAGATACCGGCCATCCGCATAGATATATGCCTCATCCGGCAGCTGCGCGATGAGCTCCAGCTCCCGGGCACTCAGCCGATCGGTGTATTCCCCGGCCGTCTGCCGGCAGAGCTCGGCGACGTCTGTCAGCTGCAAATCCACTTGCAAATTGCCTGTAGACGCCTTGGAAGCCTCGACCAGATCCTCGATGAGCTTTTTGAGCCGCTGCGACTGCCGCTCCAAAACCGCCAGGTACTCCTGCGCTGTCTCGCCGGGCATCTGCTCCTTTCCCAGCAGATCCACATAGTTGACGATGGAAGTCAGCGGCGTTTTGATATCGTGCGAGACGTTTGTGATCAGCTCGGTTTTCATGCGCTCGCTGCGCATGCGCTCCTCCACAGCCCGGGAAAGGCCGCCCCCGATATTATTGAGCGTTTCCGCATGCCCGCGCAGTGCCAGGGGCATATTTTCCACGTCGATTTTATAATCCAGCGCGCCCTCTGCAATGCGCTCTCCGCCTTGGAAAATTCGCTGCAACTGAATGCCGCTCCGGCAAAGCCAGAGCAAGACAAGGAAATTCAGCACCAGCGCCAGGAATAGGGGGAAAGCGGACCAACTTCCAAATCCAATCAAAATCAGAAGCGCATTGGCGAAAAGATAGGCCAGAAAAGCCAGCGCAATTTTCCACGTCAGCTTAAAATGCGCGAACATTTCCCGCAGGCGCAGGCCAATCCAGCGCCCGACGCGGTATAAAACCGCGCTCTGCCACCATTTTCCGGCTTTGAAGCGCGTGGCCATGCTCAGGCAAGCATCCAAAGCCAGCAGCAGCCAGGCCAGGCACACAGGGATAATAACCAGGAAAAAGTTAGAAAGGCTGCCCATAGTGATATGCGAAAGCAAGCTGTCCGTCAAAAATGCCAGCATCAGCGCCAGGATGAGCATCAGGGCGGCAAAGAGATCGACGGGGATGCGATCCTGCCAGTTTTTCACGATCTCCTCGTGCCCTGCCCGATGCCCTGCCGCGCAGAAGGAGAAGATCACCATGCCCAGCGCCCCCACCGCAAAGATGCCCAGCCAGACGATCATCGAGTATTTTTTTGGCGCCAGCTGCAAATAGAGCAGATAGCTTTGGTAATAATCGTCCTGCGCCGTAACCTCCGGGGCGAACCCATGCTGATAGTAGGCCGTTCCATCCGGCATGATATATTCGCCGTAATCCACGGTCTGCTCCGGCTCTCCCTCAAAATTCTTGAGCAGAATATTGCCGGATTCATCCGCCAGATAGAAGCAATAGTTGGTTTTTCCCTGCATGAGCCGCTTTTCCAGGTATTCCTGAAGATACTTATTGTTCTCTCCCTGCTGCCCATATTGGAGCTCCAGGTATTCAAACACCTGTGCCGCATAATTTTCGCTGATCGCCGCCGCTTGCCGCGAATCCAGAAAGCTCTCGCTCTCATAATAGCCGCAGCTCTCCATATAGGCAATGCCCGCGCCCGTGCACAGGCATCCCACGGCAAAAACCAGCAGGAGCAGCAGCGCAATTCCTTTGGCCGGCAGGCTATGTGTCAATTTTTTCACACCGAAACCTCTCTTTCAAACTTATAGCCCAGCCCCCATACGACTTTTAAATAGCGTGGATCCGCGGGGTTGATTTCGATTTTCTCCCGCAGATGGCGGATGTGCACGGCAACCGTCCCCTCCTGCCCAAAAGCTGGGTCTTTCCAGACGTTTTCGTAGATCTCCCGAATGGAAAAGACTTTGCCCGGGCTCTGGATGAGCAGCCGCAGGATGTTGTATTCGATGGGCGTCAGAGAGACTGGCTCTCCATCTACCGTAACCTGCTTGCTCTCGTCATCCAGGCAGACGCTGCCCACTTCGATGCGCGCCGGGCTGGTCATCTGAATGCCGCCCAGGCGCGTATAGCGCCGCAAATGCGATTTGACCCTCGCCACCACTTCGATGGGGTTGAAAGGTTTTGTGATATAATCATCTGCGCCAATATTGAGGCCCAGCACTTTGTCGCCGTCCTCGCTTTTGGCCGTGAGCATGATGATGGGGATGTTGCTCGTCTCCCGCAGTTTGGCCGTCGCCGTGATGCCATCCATCTCGGGCATCATCAGATCCATCAAAATCAGGTGAATTTCCTGCGTGGCTGCGGCTTCCAGCGCCTGCTTTCCGTTATACGCCTCCAAAACGTCATACCCTTCGGCCGTAAGGTAGATTCTCAGCGCGGATACAATATCCCGATCATCGTCGCAAACTAAAATATGATACATCACAAACCTCCTGCCAATATGGTAGCATTTCAAACTTTAAAAACACAGTAGGCAAAAAATTGCGTTTCCTTTAAAATTTATTTAACAATCTTCTTTTCTGAGATAGAACCGCATGGAGACGCCATCGTCGTTGACCAAAAGCCCGGCCGGCGCGCGCAGACAGAAATAGACCACATAGACATCCCCAGCCGCGCCCGAAAGGTTCATCACCTGAATCAAATATGCCGCCAAAAACCAGGGGCCCTGCGCCAAAGCGCAGAGAGCCGCCAGCACGATGCCCCAGATGAGCACCGGCGCCAGAGCGATGATGATATAGTGCGCCTTGCAGAAATAGGCGCTCTTTTTGCCCGCAAAAGCATACAGGCCGGTGAAGCCATACTCTGCCTTTTGGCCGCAGAAAAGGCGGATGAAAATGCCATGCACCCATTCATGCAGCACCAAATAGGCAAATGTCCCAAAAAGCAAGGCCAAAGATGGCGCCAGCAGCGCTGTTCCCCAGGGCAGAGCGCCCAGCTTGGGCAACACAGGAAGCAGCAGCGCCAGCATAGCCACGGCTGCCGCCGCGTTCAGCCAAAATGCCAATTTCTTATCCTTCTGCAAATCGATTTCCCGGCTCAGCCTGTAGCCCTCCGGCAAACCGATGTAGCTTTGCGCCTTCATCTGTTCCCTCCATAAGAAAAGCGGCGGGGCAAATTTCCCCGCCGCTTTTGCCCAAATTGCTTTGCGCGCTATGCGTCTTTCTTCTTGCGGCTAAAGATTGCGCTCATCGCCGCGACCCCCGCGTAAATGGCACCCATAACCACAAACAATCCAAACATTCCATATGCCATCAGCAACAGTGAATTAACAAATCCATCCATATCCTTTTCCTCCTTATGCTCAGCCGAAAATGCCGGATGTTACCAGGTTGATCAGCAGGCCGCCGGCGATAACCGAGGCGATCTGCCCGGCGACGTTTGCGCCGGCCGCGTGCATGAGCAGGAAGTTGTTCGGGTCTTCCTCTCTGCCCATCTTATGCACAACCCGGGATGCCATCGGGAAGGCCGAAATGCCCGCCGCGCCGATCATCGGATTGACTTTCTTCTTGGTAAACAGGTTCAGGAACTTCGCGAACAAAACGCCGCCCGCCGTATCGAAGATAAATGCGATAAGGCCCAGGCCCAGGATGGCCAGCGTCTCCAGATTCAGGAATTTATCCGCCTGCATCTGCATGGCCACCGTGATGCCCAGCAGCAGCGTGATGAGGTTTGCCATGACGTTCTGCGCCGTCTCGGAAAGCGAGCGCAGCACGCCGCATTCCCGGATGAGGTTGCCAAACATGAGGAAGCCCACCAGCGAAACGGATTTGGGGGCGACGAAGCCGGCGATCATCGTAACGAACACCGGGAACATGATCTTGACGATCTGGGGAACATCTTTTTGCTTATATTCCATGCGGATTCTGCGCTCTTTTTTGGTGGTCAGCAGCCGAATCACAGGCGGCTGAATGATGGGCACCAGCGCCATATAGGAGTAGGCCACGACCATGATCGCGCCAACTTTCCCGGAGCCCAGCAGGTTTGCCACAAACAGCGCCGTCGGGCCGTCTGCCGTGCCCACAGAGCCAATCGCCGCCGCATCTGCCAGGTTAAACCCGAGCAGCGTCGCCAGCGAAAGCGTAACGAAAATGCCAAACTGCGCAGCCGCGCCATAGAGCAGCATCTTGGGGTTGCTTAGAAGCGGGCCAAAATCGATCATCGCGCCTACGCCGATGAACAGAACCAGCGGGAACAGCTCGTTGGAAATGCCCGCCGCATCCAGCACGTTCAAAACGCCCACTTCCGCACCCTGGGTAATGGCGCCAGAGAGAGGCAGGTTGACGAGAATCGTGCCAAAGCCAATGGGGAGCAGCAGCGAAGGCTCCATCTCTTTTTTGATGGCCAAATAGATGAGCAGTGCCCCGATGAGCCACATCACAACCTGCTGCCACGTAATGTTTGCAAAATTGCCAAATAATACGTTAAAATCCATTTTCCTCTTTCCTCTACTTTTGTATTTCAATAGGGTAGTGTTTCTCCGCTTATTCTAACATTTCCAG
>JAHZHM010000076.1:0-4065 GCA_019420265.1 Clostridiales bacterium | reverse complement strand
CAACACACTTCTCCGCTCCTTTGCAGATTTCACGCCCTTTTGCCCCTGCGTTGCGAAAATTTGTGAAAAATGCTAAACTAGATGCAAAGTGAGGATGCTATGAGAAGATATCGCCAACAACCCAAATTTCGCTTGGACACCTTGTTTAACCGATACACCTATAAATACTGGATCATCGGCGCGGCCGTCATCGTGCTGGCCGTGGCTGGCGCCTTGATCTGGAAAAGCGCCAAAAAGCTGCGCCCGGCAGACACCGCCATGTATGAGCAGGAGGAGATCACCATCGGCATCGCAAACTCCTGCTTTTCCAGCCCGGGAGAGGATGGCCTTCCCTCTGGGTTCGACCGGGAAGCGGCAGAGGAGATCATCCATGCCGTCTATCCGGATGCCAAGCTGAATTTCGTCGTCATCCCGGCAGAGGAAGCCTCCTATCAGCTCAAAATCGGGGAAATCGACCTGGCCATGGGGGCGCTGACCTATAACGTGCTCAAAACCCAGGGGCTCTCGCTTTCGGATGGCTATTTCCGCGACAGCGTCCATGCGTATGTCGCCCAGGGCAGCCCGGTTTCCATCGGCTCGCTGGATGGCGCACGCCTGCTGGTGATGACCAGCGAATTGCAGCGCGCTTTCCGAGCGGGAAATCACTGCCTCCGAATTGTTAAACTGCTCCTCCTATCCGGATGCCATCGCCGCCGTCAATGCCAAAACCAGCAATGCCGTCATCGCGCCGCGCTATAAGATGCAGGAATTTGAGCACGACCTGGCCATGGTGGAAGAGCCGCTCTGCGGCATTTCCTACCGCATCGCCGCCTGGAAGAGCAATTCGGATGCAGTTCAACTTTTCAACGCTGCCATCGCCGCAAAGCGCGCAGACGGCACCATCGATTCCATTGCTCGAAAATATGGATTAGCGCAGTATTAATGCGGCGCCGCCCTGATGGGCGCAAAAAAAGAGCAGGCAAATGCCTGCTCTTTTTTATTCCCGCTCGTTCTGCAAAACCACACATTCCGCGCCGGCCTCATCCAGCGTGGGCAGATAGGGAAAGCCGATGCGATCCGTCGCAAAGGAGCGTCCGTTGAGATAGGCCAGGGTGTTATTGTTGCCCGTCTCAAACAAAATCCGATACGACCATAGCGCCTGGAATTTGACGCCATAGCGCTTGTTCATCCGGCGGTTGCCGTATTTATCGTCGCCCAGAATGGGGAAGCCCGCCCAGGCCATCATGGCCCTGGCCTGATGCGTGCGCCCGGTTACCAGCTCGAGATCCACCTGCGCGATGCTGTCGCCCAGCTTTTCCAGCGCATACCGCGTCACCGCCGGCTTTGCGCCTCTGGCCGGAGCGGAAAGCACCCGCACTTTGGCCTTGCCCGCATCCTTGATGATATAGGCCGAAAGCGTATCCTGCCGCTTGGGCCTGCCGCAGACGATGGCCTTATAAAACTTGCGCACCCGGCGCTGGGCAAACGCCTCCACCAGCGCTTCATACATATCCTGATTCTTAGCCACCAGCACCAGCCCGCCTGTATAGTGATCCAGCCGATGGCAGACGAAGGGCATGCGCCCAAAGCGAGGGTCGTAATCCCCGTTTTCCCGCATGTATTCCTCGGCTACGGAGAGCAGCGTCGGTTTGCCATCCGGCTTGTCCTCCAGGCAGGAGAGGCCGGGCGGCTTATTGAAAATGAGCAGGCCGTCGTCTTCATAGAGCAGGCCGACATCCGGCAGATAATCCTTATATTCCTTCTCCACATAGAGATCCAAGATATCGCCCGCCGCCAGCGGAATATCTTTTTTGACCCGCGCGCCATTGACGCGCACACAGCCTTTGCGCAGCAGGCTCTCCGCCTCGCTCTTTTTCATGGCTGCCAGCATATCCTGCATGCAGCTCTTTAAATTTTTCCCATCCTGCCCCTGGGGCACAACTAATTGTATCATCTTCGTGTCTTGCTGTTTAGTGTATGGTGTTTTTGGCGCAGTCTTCCCCGCATTTGGAAGGGAAGCGCGTCTCCTCTTTTTTCAGGCGCATGAGCACATGCTCCTGCCCCTCCTCCAAAAAGGGCTCCCCCTCTGCCCGAAAGCCATAGCGCTCATAAAAGCCCTGGGCCTGCAGCTGGGCATGGAGGTAAATCTCCTTGGCGAAATCGAATCCGCGCAGGATCATCAGCCGCGTCATCAGATCCCCGATGGATTGGCCGCGGTGTTCCTTCAGCACGCAGATGCGTCCGAGGAACAGCCTCACGCCATCGAAATACAGCCGCCCGGTGGCCACGGGGGTCTCGCCATCGAACATCAGGGCGTGCATGGCCTGGGCGTCGAACGCATCCCGCTCCGTCTCGGCCGGAAAGCCCTGCTCCTGCACAAAAACCTTTTGGCGGATCTCCAGCGCGTCCGTCAAATCCTGCTGGCCAGTGATCCATTTTCCCGTAATCATTCCCTGCATTGCTATTCATCCTCCCGGAAATCCACTTCCAGGTATTTGGTCTGCTCGCCTTTCCACATGACGTTGATGGTTCCCGTCGGGCCGGAGCGCTGCTTGGCGATGATGATGCTGGCATCGCCCTTGTGCTGCTCATCCTCTGAATAATAGTCCTCCCGGTGCAGGAACAGGACGACATCTGCATCCTGCTCGATTGCGCCGGATTCCCGCAAATCCGAGAGCATGGGCCGCTTGTTCTCCCGCTTTTCCGTGGCACGGGAGAGCTGGGAGAGCAGCATGATGGGCACGCCGAGCTCTTTTGCCGCAACCTTGAGCGAGCGGGTGATCTGCGAGATCTCCTGCTGGCGGTTTTCCGAGCGCCTGCCCGTATCCATCAGCTGCAAATAGTCGATGACGACCAGGCCAATATCCCCAACCTGCTGGCGCAGGCGGCGCAGCTTTGCCATCATCTCCGTCGGGCCGATGATGGCCGTATCGTCGATATAAATGGGCGCGCCTTCCAGCGGCACCATGGCATCCGCCAGGCTGTAGAAATCCTTCTCCGAGAGCGCGCCTGTTCTAGCATTTTGCGAATCCACCTGGGCGCCAGCGCAGAGCAGCCGCATGCCCAGCTGATCCCGGCTCATTTCCAGCGAGAAAATCGCCACCGGCCTGCCCTCTTTGACGGCCACATGCTCGGCAATATTCAGCGCAAAGCTAGTTTTACCCATACCCGGGCGGCCGGCCACAACGATGAGCTGCGAAGGCTGGAAGCCCGAGAGCTTTTTATCCATGAGCGGGAAGCCCGTGGACACGCCCATCAGGCCGTCTTTGGATTTCGCCGCTTTGGAGATGAGCTCATAGCTTTCCATCAGCGCCGTGCGGACGTGCACCAAACTGCGCTCGGTCTGCTCGTCTGCAATTTTATAGACGAGATCCGAAGCGATATTGAGCACCTCCGCCGCAGGCGCCTCGGCCTTATAGCTCAAATCCGCGATTTCCGCGCAGGCATTAATCAGCCGGCGCAGGCGGCTTTTCTCCTTGATGATGCCGATATAGACATCGATATTGCGCGTGGAAGGCACGGCCTGCGTCAGATCCGAAAGATAGGTCAGCTCTTCCAGGCTGAGGGACGCGCCCTGCTCCATCCGCTCAGTTACCGTGACGAGATCCACAGGCTTTGAGAGCGCAGAAAGATCATACATCGCCCGCCAGATGCGCCGATGGCTCTCCACATAAAAATCCTCTTCCCGCAGTTTCTCTACCGCGGCAAGCACGCAGTTTTCGCTGAGCAGCATCGCGCCCAGCACAGATTGCTCCGCCTCCATGCTGCTGGGGGGGACGCGCCGAATCACTTCTGGCATATGCGCTCCTCTACGCCCGGACGACGTCTACTTTGATCGTCGCAGAAACTTCCGCATAGACTTTCACGGCGACGTCGTATGTCCCGAGTTCTTTGATGCCGCCCGAAAGGGCGATCTTCTTCTTATCCACCTCAATGCCCATGCTCTGCTTCAGCGCCTCGGCGACTTCCGCCGCCGTTACCGCGCCAAACAGACGGTTCCCCTCGCCGCATTTGGCCTTTAACTGCACCGTCTTGCCCGAGAGCTTCTCGGCCAGCGCCAGCGCTTCTGCCTTTTCCACGAGCTTT